>JAUSGV010000115.1 GCA_030648675.1 Dehalococcoidales bacterium | reverse complement strand
ATCGGAAGAGATAAAGCGGAGGTCGCCGCCGTCTGCCTGGACGTAGTTGAAGTCAAAATTGCCCGGGGTAAGGTGGACGAGCATTGGGAAGCTGGTGAGGTTACTGCCGATACCGGTAGTGTTGAGGGCGAGCTTGCTGCGTGCCGTCCAATTGGCATTCCACCAACTCACCGAAGTAGTGAACTGTTGATCGAAACCGTGGGAATTACCGGTGCCATTTGCCGTTGCCCTGAAATGGTAAGTAGTATTCGCAGTCAATCCTGTGATATTTATGCTGAACGACCCGGGGGCTGTCATGACCACCGAGTTGGTGAAGGCACCGTAGCTGGCAGCCAGGCCGTATTCAAATGAAACGGTTACATTGGGCGCTGTCCCGAGGCTGACCAGGTTGCCGTTAAGTGCCGCGGTGGAAGGACCTGTGCTGGTAGCCGCATTAGTGGTGACCGCCGGCAAATGATCCAGCTCAGCCAGTACCTGTGATATCGTTTTGACTGCGATACCCTGTGAATGTATGTTATCGATTATCGCATTGAAATCCTGAACCAGATAATCTGTACTGGATTGTACGTTTGAGGTAACGAGGTTGTGGAATACAAGTATCAGCCAATCCTTGTTATTGATAGCTTCGGCAACTTGTGTTGCTATCGCAGCCGGGTTATTCGATTGGTCTGTCAGTGTTATTACTTTTAAAGCATGATAATTAGCCGGGGGGAACGCTTCGTGTTCGCCGGTCGCAGCTTCGCGGCCCGTCGCAAAGTATTTTTGCATCAGCGGCAACATGATATTGGTATCATAGTATCCTCCGGGATAAGAGAAATGTTGGCCTCCGGTTAGATTGTTGGTTAACAGGTAGTTTTGTATCCCCAGCAACTCCGCTTCAGTCTGTGCCGGCGTCATCCCCTCAAAAACCACGTAATCGTGAGCACTGATTTCCCATCCGTAGTTGTTTTGCATTTCGTGCAGTTGCGCCAGGGAGAGAGCTCCCGTCGTGTTTATTGCATCCGGAATAATATATGCATTTGCCGGGTAGCTAAAAGTCTGCAGTTTCGAAAGGCCGTAGGTATATTGGCTGACATAACCATCATCGAACGTGATTGAGACTATGCCATGGTCTAGTTTTGGCGGATAATACGAAATGCTTTGAATCCAGGCATTTAATACGCCGGTCTCGACATCGCGAACGTATATTCGTATCGCATTCATGGCTGACAAATTTGGTGTGCCGGACACATAGGCATCCGACAAAGACCAGGAAGCTGTTACCCAGGCTCCGCCGGGTTTTGCCTGCCACAACGCGGCAGTGGCGCTATATAAAACATAGGTGGAATCATCAAAGTTATTACTTGAAAACGCCACGAGGAATTGTCCGTCCGAGGTTAGATTTTCCGTATTGTCTACAGCTACAACCAATTTAATGATTTCACCGGTTATATTTATCGTCGGCGAAATGCCGGTCCTGGTTACTACGGACTGCGTGCCATTTCCGTCGGTCGTAATTTTCAAACTCTGATTGCCGCTTGAGAAAAATGTAGGATCATCGACGCAGGTCCCATTGCCGCTTGTGTAAGTGAAACCGTGGCCCGGTTGAAAGGTGGTAATGACTCCTTCATTCGGGGCGGGTACGCTGCCTCCAGCAGCGGCTGATACTTCTTCTGAGGGAGGTGAATCCAATTTGCCGCGGGTCCAGCTGCCCGCAAAAACTTTAGTCAGCCGCGTCTGATCCGTGCCGTCGGCATTCATGATATATATTTCAGGCAGAAGGCCGCGGTCGCTGGTAAAAGCAATCTTGGTACCATTGTCAACCCATACGGGCTGGTAGCTGCCGCCGGAAGAGGTGTTGGTCAGGCGTATCTCTCCGGTACCGTCGGGGTCCATCACATAGATTTCGTAATGGCCGTTGCGGTTGGATTGAAAGGCGATCTTGCTGCCGTCGGGCGACCAGGCTGGGAAAGTGTTCGATTTGCCGGCGGTCGTCAGCCGCGTCAAACCTGGGTTTTCTCCCCCGGCAAGCATCACGTATATGTCGTCCTGTCCCTTCCGATCAGAAACGAAGGCAATTTTGCTACCATCGGGTGACCATGCCGGTAAGTTATCATTGGCAGGGTCGTTTGTCAGGCGGGTCTGATTGCTGCCTGAAGCATTCATAAAATATATTTCCGGATTGCCATCACGGCCGGTGGTAAAAGCAATCTTGCTGCCGTCGGGCGACCATGCAGGCCACTCATCGTCAGCCTTACCGTCAGTCAACGGGGTAACGTTACTGCCGTCATCATTCATCGCGTAGATGTGCTTGTAGCCGTCACGGTTGGTGGTAAAGGCGATTGAGTTACCGGCCGGCGATAGCGAGGGACCATTATCATAGATGCCCTGATTCGTCAGTCTTGTCTGGCTGCCGTTTTTGTCCATCATGTAAATATAGAGATTGCCGCTGCGGTCGGATACGAAAGGCATTCTGACGGGGGCCAATCTGGTCGCAGCGGTCGACGGAGGCTTGATGTTCGTACCAGGGGCAGCAGAGACCTGCCCATTCGAAACAACAACGGACGAAAATAACATTGATACCGCCACTGAGATCGAGACTGCCCTGGTCAAACTGCTTTCGTTCACTTATCCCCTCCCAGAGATCAGATCGGTTTCCCGGTCAAATATTTACGTTTTGGACACGTATTCTTTAAAATTATTTCGAAGGAAGAAGCTGAACAAGTATCTTTTCATTACTTAACCTACAAGAACCTATACATTGGTATCAATTAGTCCCAAAGGATAACCGCATTGAGTCAAAAAAGGGGCAATACCCGTGAGGCGAGAAAATTTAAGAGTGATATTAAAATCTGGATTGTTTACTCAAAGGTTGGTCGTAAACGCACGGGAGGCCATCGGCGGGAGGAGACGGACATGATGTGTATTGCAGTGGTAGGGGTAGACGCGTGTCTTTTTATTGTGATAGCAACGTAACCAGCTTCGCGATTACCTCCGAGGTAATCGCGGTTGGCAAAGTGCCTATCAACTCGGTATCTCGGGTTCGCCAGTCGAGGCTTTTAACCTGGTCAGACAAAATCGCTCCCGCCGCCGGTAACCCTGAAGGAAGAATGACCTCGAATGGGTAGCCCTTGATTTGACTGGTTATTGGACAAAGGATGGCTAAGCCAACTTTGCTGTTATAGCTTTGAGGTGACAGCACCACGGCCGGGCGGCGTCCGGCTTGTTCGTGACCTGTTTGCGGATTCAGAGTAATCCATACCATGTCCCCGCGGCGAGGAACATAAGGTTGAGAACTTACCACGCCTCGTTCCCTGCGGCGGCGCCGGTATCGACCTCATGATGCAAATTATTTTTGGTGATTTTTGCCAGAAGTTGTTTAAGGGTCGGACCTGGTTTAGTTACCGGCGTGATAACCAATTTCCCATCTACCAATGATATTTCTACGGGTGATTCTTTCTGAAGTCCTACTTCGCTCGCAAAAGATTTGGGGATGCGTAAAGCGAGACTGTTACCCCATTTCTGAACACACGTTTTCATGACAACCCTCAAAATGATTTTTGTATATACATTGATGATACTATCAAATAGTTAACGTGTCAAACCTTGCTGCCATTACTTAATATGTCGATGTTTTAGGGATTCCGGCGGGCAGGCACACCTACCTTGATAGCCAGATGATTCTGACTAATCCCCAAAGGCTTGAGAAATTCTTCCATAGGGTAGCTGCCAGACGATGATTGAACCTGCCCGGTTTAAACGTCATGCCGGTTCCAGACGATGATGGACTCCGCGACGGGGCTGACGGGAAAGGGCCGTTCAAACCTGGTTATTGAGGTGAGTGGAGCACGATCTTTATAGTCCGAGACTTGCTTTAATTGCCTCGTTCACCTCAGACATTTTGGCGTCGTTTAACTCGCCGCATTTGTCAGTTAAACGAGTCTTATCAATCGTCAATATTACAGCCAGATTGACAGTGCTATCTTTCGGGAGACCACTTTCCTTTGCCGTAATCTTAACCAAAAAAGGGTACGCCTTTTCAACGGCAGTAGTAAGTGCGGCGACAATTGTTGTTGAGCTAAACTTATTTCCAATATCGTTTTGAATTACAAGAGCCGGTCTCAGCCCGCTCTGCTCACTTCCTCGGGAGGGGTTCCAGTCAATCCAGTAAATCTCGCCACGCTTTATGTCTGCGGGCATAATTCTATTCCCATTCCGGTACGACTTCATCCTCTAGTTTGGAAGTTACATCTGCGAAATGTTTTTGTTCCTTAGCCATGGTCTTATATCCTGATGCCATTTCTTCAGCTCTCTTCCTGTCTGCCAGATCACGCAAACAAGCCGATACCACTTTACTGCGGCTTATATTCTTCTCTTTAGCAATTTGGTCCGCCAGGGAGATAAGCTCTCGTGGTACGGTGACCGTTAATTTTGCTGTTCTTACCATATCTCCTACCTCAATGTAAGATAAAATATGCTTATATAAATAATATACTTATAGGTACTACCAATTGTCAAGAATAACCCCTCCTATATCAACCCCCGTTTTACGAGGTGTTCGGCTAAGGCATATACGTCCCGCCGACTACCTTCCCTGCGTATGCCGATCATGTATACCAGCACCCGTTTTCTGCGAAGGGACTGAAAAGGAAGCTCAGCCCCTCATATCTGGCACCGGGGGAACCCTAGCCTTAGTTTTTAGAAGCGGCCTTGCGTTTCCCTGATGGCTGCTCCGCGTAGCCAACGGCTCGCGCCAGGGCGGTAATCATAAACTGATTGAGGCTGACATCTTCGCTTTCGGATTTTATCGACAGCGCTTCATGTAATGAGGGCGGCATTCTGAGATGATACTGCCCAGTGAATTTGGCGGGCTCAGGAATAGGTAACCCTCTTTCCAGATTGGATTTCAGCCATTCCAACTTGGCATCTTCAATATCCTTGAGGGCTTCCTCCGGGGTAGCTCCGTGAGTCATGCAGTGGGGTAATTCCAGCACCCTGGCAATCCAGTAAATGTCGCCATCGCCGGTACCTCGCTTGAGTGTAACGGTGTAGGGAAGGTGCAGATAATATTCCAGGTCTTTTTTTGCCATATTTACCTCCAATTAAAGGGTGTCGATAATTTCGAGCAAGTCTGTCACGTATTCGGGCGGTATCGGGTTGACTCTTTTATAGGTTAGCGTGGTATTGCCGATTCTGGCTTTGGCGTGCTTGCCACCCATTTCGATCAGTCCATATTTTCTGACCAGAGTCTCGAAGTCATCCAACGAAACACCCTTAGGATTATTACGGATTCTGGCTTCGGCCTTGTCTTTCTTGCTCATATCGACTTTATGTATTTAAATAGTACCTTATAAGGTACTATTTGTCAAATTAAATTACCGTTTGCCCCGGTTTAGCCCCTAATCATGCTTATCCCAAACAATAATTGATTCCGCGATAGGACTGAAAGGAAAGCGAAGTCCTTCGTATTTAGCCCCGGGAAGAGCTTCTTGTATTCCTTCATGGTGAGCAGATCGATGGGTCGTCGATGGGGTCGTTAGTGCCCCTGCTCGCAAGTACATGTTATATTAATAAACAATATGTTGCTCTTTGGCCACACAGGACTAACGCTGGGTGCCACCTGGGGAGCAAAGTATTTCCTGGAAGTAAAATGGGGGCATCCACCTGGATCTTTCGTCCGCAGGCTGCTTTCATATCTCCAGCGGGTAGACTACAGGATCATTCTGCTTGGGTCGATGCTGCCGGATATTATCGATAAACCTGTCGGGGCGTTTTTGTTTAGGGAAACCTACAGCAGCGGGCACATATACGGCCATACTCTCCTTTTCTTCATTCTTACGGCACCTTCACCCATCTTGTTTTCGACCAAATATGGCATGCCCCTCGAACCTTGTTCTGGCCTCTTTTAGGCTCATCTTTCGCGAGAGAGGACGTTTCTATCATTATCCCGCCCAATCCTTCGTGAGCCGGGGTTGAACGCAGGGGACCTGAATAACTGGATTCCGGACATTGTGCGTAATTGGTTCACTTTACCCAGGGACTATGTCCCGGAGATAGCGGGAATAGCAATCCTGCTCTTTTTTGCGTATGTTTTAATACGGAGGAAGCAGGTTATGTACTTCCTAAAGAGCGGGCGGGTTGGAGATTAGGGACTGGAGACTGGGGGTGTTATAATTGGGAACAATGCATCCCCACTCGAGGAGATATAGATGAATAGTAACGTTAAAGTTAAAGAATTGAGCGTCGAAGAATTAAAATCTCTTATCAATGATGCCGTAGATAACAGGCTTGAAGAACGTTTCGGCGACCCTGATGTAGGGCTTGAGGTAAAACCATCGGTTATTGATTCCATAAGGAAGTCGCGCCGGAGTAAGACAACCATTCAAGCGGTAGAAGTTGCCAAACGTTTGGGCCTTAAGTGGTAACAGCGTACAATGTTAATTTCAGTCGGGAAGCTAAGCCTTCATATTGACGATGGGAACCACTTGAAGTCTTCAACAAACAAATTATACTTTTTGAAGGATCTTGTTTTTCGTTTCTGTTAATAACCTTATAGGCGCAAAATAACCGGCAGGATATAGATAATCTTCTCCAGATTCGTCAATTATTCTCACTTGTCCGTGACGCTCAGCCACTTTATCCGGTATATTTTCATAAAGCTTTCGTAATTCGAGCGAAGCTTCATAGCTTTTGTTATAAACACACAAAAGAAACTTATTTTTCACAGCATTACTCCAAATATCTTTTTATTTTGACTTCTTTCCTTCCTTTACCATGTCCTTCGTACCAATGCAATTCCGCAATTTTTATCGTTCCGGCTGACAACCTGATTTTAGCGATTCCTTTGCGTTTTCTCCAAGTCGCTTTCCCATAAATACGATTAAGTCTTTTTAGCTCACGAATACCTCGAGCCGAGGCTATGTTTTCAATCCATTGGATGTTGTCCAGGATTTCAAAATCCACGATATTATTATAGCATCATAAGTGGTGTAATAAACAGAACAAGGATTCACTATTCCGTTGACACAGATATCAGAGATAAATCCTTAGAGAAAACGAAACAGATGTTATCGACATTGGAACACGGACAACCTTTGGTAGCCCCGAACGGCAACCAGACTGAATTCTAGTAGTGCCTCTGCCAGACGATGATTGACGCCATGACGAGGCAGACGGGAAAGTGGATCCTTCGTCGCGGCGCATGCTTTTTCCGGCTCCATAAAATCAAACTTCCAAGCTCAATCAACCTGCAAAAAATTTGCACAAATGTTCGAAAAAGAGTCAACGGGGTTTTGTCGCGGTGACCGGGTGGATTAGAAATATGCCAAAAACATAATTTATGGTATAATAAGACAAAAATGGCAGGTTAGCTGATGAAGACAACAATACGCGAAGGTGGTAGATTAGTAATTCCAGCCAAATACCGGAAGGCATTGGGGATCAAGTCTGGGGACGAGGTGTTTCTGACTCTCGAAAATGGAGAGATAAGGGTTGTCAGCACGCGCGAGGCGGTTGCTCGGGCGCAGACTTTGCTCCGGCGCTACATCCCCAAAGGTCGCAGCCTATCCGAGGAGCTAATCAAAGAGCGGCGGGAAGAGGCGGCTCGTGGCTGAAGCAGTGATAGATGCTTCAGCATTGTTGGCTCTTTTGAACGCAGAGACGGGAGCTGACATAGTGGCAGAATCCCTTTCGGGAGGTGTCATCAGTTCCGTCAATCTATCCGAGGTAGTCGCCAAGCTTTGCGAGGCAGGCATGCCGGAGAAAGCGATTCGCCAGGCTCTACAGCCGCTTGGGCTGGAGATTGTGCCTTTTGATGAAGAACAGTCCTATCAGTCAGGGTTTCTGCGTAAAGGTACTCGAGATGCCGGGATCTCATTAGGCGACCGGGCTTGTCTAAGTCTGGCAAAGTTGCTGGGGGCAGTGGCGCTCACTACTGACAGGTCGTGGGCCGGGATTTCCGTGGGCGTGAAGGTAAAAGTCATACGCTAACGCTCAGGATATTCGTCTTTTTGCTCCTCTGACCGATTCAGGAGCCGTGCCAAGCCGGGTCCTCTAACACGTTACGCAGTTACGGGTGAGGAGTAATGGCGAGGATGGTGATTATGCCTTTAGAAGGGCCGTAATACCAGAAGACTCTATAAGCTGCCGGCGTCTTCTGCTCGGCATATGCCTCGAATATCTTTTCCATATTCGGGCCTTTTAAGCTGGTGAATTCATGGGTCTGAAGGCTGTTGTGCCGCGGGTTGGTTACCAGGAACTCTATAGTCTTCTTAACGGCTTTGTAGCGTTTCTTTTGGGACGCATTATTCTTGAGTAGACGGTAAGCCCTTTTAGCTTCCTCGGTCCATTCTAGCTCAAACACAATGGTATCTTACAGAGAGGCAGCGTCGACTTTTGAAACCTTGCCCTTTGCCGCATCCGCAAGGCCGCGCCGGACTGAAGTAAGGGCTTCCGGGTTTTGAAAAAGCCATAGCTCTGAGGCCGGAATTGTTACCTGAGGATCAAGGATAATCTGCCCGAGGCGGTTAATATAAACGTGATAGGTAACTCCTGTTTCGGGAGGTTGGGGCAGGACTACCCTCTTCTTGGCGTCCGGTTTAACGCTCTCGCCAACTCTTTTGAAATGCGTATCTTTTATTATCGTCACGCTAAAATTATACTGGAGGTGGGATTAGCTGTCAAGTGGGATATTCCCACATGCATCAAGCGGCAAGCCTCTTAAGAGTTCGCCCATACTTCGTGTTTACCCTTTTAATAGCATCGGAACTAATTTCTTATCCATTTTATCTCTCTTCCTCTAACGGTAGTCAGTGATTTAACATTATTATTAATTATAACGTATCACGTTTAACGTCAAGCGTTATAGGGTAGCTACCAGACGATGATTGATTCCGCGAGGGGGTTAAAGGGAAAACCGTCGAACTTAATACAATCTGCTACTCTTTGATGTCTCTTGGCTTAATGAGTAGGTCGATACCCTCCAATATCTGCGCCATCCGTTCACGGGAAAGCGAACCAATCTTTTCGGTCAAATCTCGTTTATCCATAGTGAAAATCTGAGTGACGTTAACGACACTGGGTTTCGGAAGGTTTGCCTCGCCTTTCCCGAGCAGCACATTTCCCGGGGATTTTGCCCGCAGGAGATTAGAAGTCAATGAACACACGATCACAGTGTTGATGCGGCTCCTGTTGAACACATTGTTCTGAATAACCAAATGGGGATGCCGGTATGCCGGTTCAGATCCGGATGGCTTCCCCAGGTCGACCCAGAATATGTCGCCTTGCCCGATTACCATTTGTCTACAATCTCACTGTATTTTGCTCTCATTTGCTCTCTAAGGATTTCTTCTTTACGGTCAAGCGAGTCGCTATACGCGGCGTTTATAGCATCCAGCAACTTCTGATTTTTGCGGTGTTGAAGGAAATCGCGAGCGGCCAATGAAAAAAGGTGACTTCGCGATACCTTCATTTCTTCGGCTAAGGCTTCCACTTCTTCGAACAGGGGACCTTCAATAGATATAGCTGTTTTGATATTTGTCATGTTTCATACTCCTTATCTACCTCTTAGTATAAACAATAGTATGAACGATGTCAATACAGTCTATCACTCTAAGCCAGGGTAAAGTCCAGGATTTATGCGGCTTTGATTAAACGCTCGATAGTTCGCTTAGGACGTTTACTCGTCAAATCATAAGCGTCTTGTAGATTCATCCAGAACTGAGGCGTTGTACCCAACGCCTGGGAAAGCAGCCATGCTGTCTCGGTCGTAATTCCCCGTTTGCCTCGAATTATCTCATTTACTCGTTGTAGAGGAACTCCGAGGTGCTGAGCAAGCGCTACCTGGGTAATTTCTAACGGGGCAAGGAACTCCTCTTTCAGTATTTCGCCAGGATGTGTCGCAATTCTATTCTCAGGTACCATTTATCTTCCCCCTCTAAGGTAATCGGTGATTTCACAATTGTAGACAGTATTGTTTCGCTACTCGAAACAAATTCGCCATTGCTCATTTATTCGTATACTTTTAGTTTTTGGAGACCTCATGTTTACGAGTCCCGGACTTCTTTGCTTCTTGCATACCGACAGAGTGAGATAGGGTAGATACCAGGTACTGGTTTAGACTGACTCCCTCCCGTTTCGCCATCTGGTCCAGCTTACGGTGCAGGCTCTTAGGACCACGAACAATGAAGTTTCCGCTGTATCCCTGTTTATCACGCGGCTCGGGAATGTCCTGACCGTCTTCATAAGCTACATCAATCCAGAGCCGGCGGGATTCTTCGATGTTTGCATAGGTTTCTTCCAGCGTTTCGCCCTGGGAGAGGCAGCCGGGTAGGTCTTCAATTTCAGCAACGTAGCCTCCCTCTTCAGACGGTATTATAGTTATCGGGTATTTCAGGTTAAAGTAATATTCGACAGGTTTTCTTTTTAATTCGGTTACCATGCTAATCCTCCAGACTCAGTCTCTTAACTACCTCTTTAATGTATTCCGGCTTTATGTATTTGGTATGTTTGGGAGTTATTATGATGATTGGTCTCTCGCCCTTTTTGTGGTAAGCCCGATGGCTCCCGCTGCTTTTGCGATATTGAAAGCCGTACTTGGGGAGAAGCCGGTCGCAATCCTCAACCGTGATGTGCTTCTGGTCGGTGAGGAACTGCTTAACTAACTTCTCTTTCATGCTTTAATGATAGCATATGTGATATCACCTGTAAAGAGACAGATCAACCTCCAAGCTCAATCAACCTGCGAAAAATTTGCACATATGTTCTAAAAAGGTCAACGGGGTTTTGTCGCTTTAGAATGCAGCTAAAGAGTGGAAATTATGAGAATCAATAGGGGCGGCCTGGCCGAAGAAATTATCAGGGCAATTTCATACGGCGAAGACTTCGTCTTTGACGATGTGACGACGTAGGATCCGGGGCAATTCCTGAGGTTCTAAGCGGCATTGAACGGCATCCTACCCAGAGTCTGGTTATCTACTTACAAACTGTAACCGGTACTTCTTCGTAGCCAGCAGCCTGGGCAACAGCTTTTACCATGAAGTTGTTTAAGCTGGTACCCTGGAGTTCCGCCAGGCGGATTAAGTGCTCGTGCAGATTGGGGGACATCCGAAGGATTATCTTCCCGCTGTATTTCCGTGATTTAAGTGGTAGGGGTATTTTGTTCCCTTGCTCTATGTTGAACTCGAACCACTCCCTCTTTTCTGCCTCCAAGTCTCTTACAGCTTCTTCCGGTGTATCGCCAGTCATAATCAGGTGGGGAAGTTCGAAATAGCGTGCGACGTAATAGGTGCCCTGGTCATCTCGCCGTTCCACAGCGATGGTGTAGGGTAGATTAACATAATGGTCCACTTTCTGTTTTAATTCGTTTGCTTTCATAGCCGCCTCCATACCTATTCTTTCTTCTTGAGCTTGTCAATAATTTCGAGT
>JAUSGV010000113.1 GCA_030648675.1 Dehalococcoidales bacterium | reverse complement strand
ATTGCTTTATCTGGTGTTACGGTGAGGTTACTGGTGGTAAAGGCCGCCGGTGCCATGTCCATCGCGGGAGTCGAGTTCACTGCCGGAGTCGTCGCCTGTGGAGGTCCGTCCAGCGGGCCTCCACAGGCCGAAAGAAAAAGTGATGCTCCTATTAGTGAAACTGTTATTGTCTTGATTATTCGCATTTTTCCGCCTCCTCCAGGATATAGATTTAACTTGCAGGAACCTGATCAAACTCCAAAAATAAGACTTTTGAATACGGTAAAAACGAGCACGCCTACCAACGCCAGAACAGCCCCCGATAGACCGGTATAAATCACGATTCCAACTACATCAAGCTTCTTCACGTTCCCTCCTTAGAACCTCGTAGACATCGGTATCGTTAACACCCAGGCATAGAAAGACGCCAGGCCCGCGAGAAGCACGAACATCGGCACCATCGATTTGATTGCCTGCTTGCCATCGGCAAACATGTTCTTTTGCAGCCTGTAGATAAGGTAGGCGGACGCCAGAATTCCGAAGCCGATAGTAAAGAACTGGAGCAGGCTTATTACGTCGGGGGGCAGGATAGTAACCTTCGCCCCGGCGGTGCCGAAGAGGTTCCAGCCGTAGCCGAATGGGTCGGACAGGTCGGGTATGATCACTGAACCTTCTTCAAGCAAATGGAAATAATTATGGCCGAGGTGCAGGCTGATAGCCACCGGAATAAAAGGCAAAGCGAACCAGACGAACCTGTCCTTCATACTGTATTGACTGGCACCCGAAAGCTTCCGGGAAAGTAACAGCATTAACCAGAAAATACCGATCGGGATCAAACCGACCAGTAGCATAGCCGCGGTGCGTACCGCCATTTCCGGTACGCCCAGCCCCATCGCTACGCTCATCTCGAAATCGACGTAAAACGGCGTCATCTCCAGGTTATGGAAGGGTACGATGCCCAGGAGAAAGATGACGATAAACGAGAGGGAGTAGCTTACGTCCCTGGTCTTAAGGAAGCCCATGCCTTCCTTGAAAATGTCGTGGAACGGCTTCCTGATGTTCACCGCGATATTGTCGTTAGGACAGGTCTTGATGCACTCCGTGCACATAAGACAATAGGTGTTGCGGTCGGTTGCATAGGGATGCGTCATCGCCGGACACCCATACCCCTTCTCATTGCCGTTGACGCAATCCCTGGTCTTGCAATTGTGGCAGACTTCCGGGTCCCTGTTCCGGATCTCGACCGGAGCGACGAGGGCATAAGGGGAAATGATCGCTCCGACCGGACAGAAATACCGGCAGAAGCTTCTCTTTTCAAAGACCAGCGACACCATGATCGCCAGGGTAAACAAAGTTAAAGCCAGGTAAAGCGTCGACTCCGGCCGTGCTGCCAAGTGGAAGTTGGCATCCGCCCAGTGCAAGGCAAGGAAGAGGACAAGCATCATCCAGAAATTGCGCATGAACTTGGGCACCTTCAGATTCAGGCTCAAGGTCCTCTTCCCCTTCCACCAAAGCGACATGCGCTGCAGCCACTCCGCCGGAGCTATCCAGGGGCACATGAGGCACCATATCTTAGCCCCGATGAGCATGGTCACCGGAATAAGTGCCCACCAGAGCAGCCAGGTAAACGTCGAACCCACGTTCGCACCGCCTATCGGGGTGCCGAAAAGTCCGGCGTAAAGAATAACGAGGAAGAACGCCAGCATTATCGCCATCAAGGTAAATTGGAGCCCGCGCCACTTGGCGATTTTCCGGAACCAGCCGAACTCCATGAGGTCTTTATAGACCCCGTCTCTTTTGACTGACTTAACTGTAGCCATCGCCTACCACGTCCTCCTTACCGTTTTTACGACCGCCACCATCGCCGCCATGAGGACCGACAAACCGGCGAGTCCGCCGACAAACCACCAGGCAATCGGGGCTGCCCGGACTGGTACGACGACGTCTACTTCGTCGCCAAGAACGTTGACGGTTGCTATGTACCTGCCGCCAACTTCGAAGGTGTGCTTCGCTGAATAAACCCCGGGAGATATTTCTTCGGGTACAAGATGAATCATTGGAACCTCTTCTTCTTCATCTCCTCCGTGGTTCATGCCGGCCATACCGCCCTGATTTTCTTCAGGGGCAGGTTCTTCTCCCTCATGGCCGTGACCCGCCGCTTCGGACTTCACCATCATTATCATTACGTCCTGTCCTGCCCCCGGCGTCCCGTCTTCGAAAGAAACGGTAAAATAAAGTGTAGATACCTCACCGACGACAGGGAAACGCGGACTGAAGGAAGCAGCGACGCGAAGTGCGCCGTGTCCTCCGTCAGCCGAGACAGGAATTGCTGCCAGGGCAAGTCCGAGAGCAGACAGCATGCTCAAGACTAGAATTATCTTTTTCAATTTGTTTTTTCACCTCCGTACTTTTGGCAGCTTCCAGCTTTTTATCTGATGAGCCGCCTTATTTAGCCGCGCCGGCATGCAGCGGATAGGGCTTGGCGCTGGTAGAAGAACCCAAGCAAGCCGTGGAAACCACAATCCCAATAGCCGCTAAAGTACCGAGAACAATACTAAAAATCTTTTTTGTTTTTATTTAATCCTCCCGCTTTCGTTGAAAAAATACGTAGATTCAGCTTGGTAAGCTGAAAAAAGAAGACCTATCCTGAACAGTTCCAACAGGAAAACAATAGACGATTACTGGAACCTCAGGATAGCGCGCGGAGGCTTAAAGCGGGGGTTCTTCAGAACTCAGAAAATTGCGGCAGTGATGTTCAGGGGGGGCAGAAAGAGGTATCTTGATGATCTCCCTTTGAAAAGAGGTTGCCTGCACTTGGGAAGGCTCAATGGATGTGGAATTTTCCAAACACCAGGAAAGACACATATCATAGGAAATAAGGCTCTCCGGCTTGGCCTGCTCGCCCATCGCTCTGATCAAGACGCAGTGAGAAAGCGAACCGGACGAAGCGGTAAAACGCCGCTCGATTCCGCCTCCCTGCGGGCAGGGACCGGCAGATTGTGCATCCATCGTAATGTCCATGGACGCAGCACAAACCGTAGGCGCGATCAATAGAACAACGGTACCGAGTACTACACCGATAGACTTGACAAAGTTTAATCTCATAATGTTCACTTTTACCGTCCCCATTTTCCGCGGTAAACAGACCTCACGTTTCTTTAAAACGGAAAGGGGACGAAAGGGAATAGCTTATTTTAGCCGCTTTACGTCCGGATTGTCAATTTATTATGCATGTCAATCAACGCAACCGGGCGGGCTTAAAGCGGCACTTGGGGAACGTGCCGGCGGTTGACAAACACGCAGGCACAATCTATATTTACCTATCCCCAAACTTGTTCACCCGTAATCCACTAAACGAAAAGGAGGCCCATGGAAAGAACAAAGTTCATTCTCGACGAAAAAGATATGCCTACTTCCTGGTACAACGTTCTCCCCGATTTACCGACGCCGCTACCGCCGGTTTTACATCCGGGCACAGGGAAACCGATTGGACCCGAAGACATGGCACCACTGTTTCCAATGGATATCATCATGCAGGAATTTTCCCCGCAGCGGTGGATTGAAATTCCGGAAGAAGTTCAGGACGTCTACAAGATCTGGCGGCCGACGGTGCTCTACCGGGCCCGCCGGTTGGAAAAGGCACTGGATACTCCGGCAAAGATCTTCTACAAATACGAGGGCTCCAGCCCGGCCGGCAGCCACAAGCCGAATACGGCCGTGGCCCAGGCTTATTACAACAAAAAAGCGGGCACCAAGCGGTTGGCCACCGAGACGGGTGCCGGTCAATGGGGCAGTTCCCTGGCTTTCGCCTGTATGCTCTTCGGTTTGGAACTTAAGGTATATATGGTCAAGGTAAGTTATACCCAAAAACCTTACCGCCGCATGATGATGGAAACCTGGGGCGCCAAATGCATTCCCAGCCCCAGCAACGATACAAAGGCCGGACGGGACATTCTGGCCAAAGATCCCCAATCTCCGGGCAGCCTGGGTATCGCTATCAGCGAAGCCATCGAGGACGCGGTAACCTCAAAAGATACCAAGTACGCTATCGGTAGCGTCGTAAACCACGTCCTGCTGCACCAGACAGTTATCGGGCTTGAGGCCAAGAAACAGATGGAAATGGCCGGGTTCTATCCCGACATCATTGTTGGCTGCGTCGGCGGCGGCTCGAATTTCGGCGGGATGTTCCTGCCTTTCATTAAGGACAAGATAGACAAAAAACGGCCTGACCTTCGCATTATCTGTGCCGAGCCGGCAAGCTGTCCCTCGATTACCAAAGGTGTTTGTGCTTATGATTTCGGGGATACGGCGGGGATGACGCCTTTAATGAAGATGTACACGTTGGGGCATACGTTCATGCCGCCACCCGTCCATGCCGGGGGACTAAGGTATCACGGTATGGCGCCCATCGTCTCTCATTTATATAATCTCAATTTAATAGAGGCCAAAGCAGTACCGCAGGTGGCTACCTTCGAAGCCGGCGTTAGATTCGCCCGTACCGAAGGCTTCATTAGCGCTCCGGAGACAAATCATGCTATCAGAGTGGCCATCGATGAGGCACTGAAATGCAAGGAGTCCGGCGAGGCCAAGACAATCCTGATAGCTCACAGCGGACACGGCCATTTCGATATGGCAGCCTACGAGCAGTATCTCTCCGGACAATTAAGCGATTACGAATATCCGGAAGCCAGGGTAAAAGAGGCTCTCGCCTCATTACCCAAAGTGGGATAAGATCTCACCCGAAGAAAGACAAAAAGGGGGGCAGGAATCCTGCCCCCCTTTTTTATTTTCGTCCTGTCATTCCGTACTAGATACGGAATCCAGACCACCAACAACCCCCGTTGGCTATATACCCCGGCATTGTCATTACGAGCGCATCCCCCGATGTATCGGGGGGCCGAAGCAATCCGGGTGGAGTTATCTGCCTTTTGAGCTTTAACTTTTTAATTTTTAATTTTTTCCACCGCCAGTTCGATTTCGTGACCTTCCAGCTTGAAAGTCTCCGGGGTCACACCTTCTGCGGGAATCAATGCCGCGATGTCTATCGACAGTGTTTCCTGCTCAATATAATCGGCGAACTCAGCAAACACACTCTTGATGTAATCGTCGCCCCGGTAGAAGACCGAAATGTGGTCGGCGATTTCAAACCCGGAATTCCGGCGCATCGTTTGTATACGGTGTACGATCTCCCTCGCCATACCTTCGGCTTTCAGCTCGTCCGAGACCTTGAGTGGAACGGCTACCGCGTAGCTGCCTTCGGTGCAGGACACGTAATCCGTCCCGCCCAGCTCGGTTTCCTTTTCCACCACCTTTATACCTTTGACATTGAGTTCGTCCAGTATCTGAGGTATGACCAGCTTAAGGCTTTCCCTTTCCCCGGCCGATGCAACCTTTACGATTGCTTCCCCTATTGGCTGGCGTACCTTGATTTTGGCTTCACTACGTGCCGCCCGTCCGAGGCTCGAAATCTTGATCGCGAGGTGGACAGCATCGGTCAGTTGCCGGTCGATCTTTTTCTCGTCACCCGCAGGAAAATCGGTGAGGTGGATGCTTTCCGGGGCTTCGGGATAGGCGGAGCGTACCAGGTTCTGGTACAGTTCTTCCGCCAGGTAAGGAGTGAAAGGCGCCAGCAATTTGGCCAGCGTTACCAGGCACTGGTAAAGCGTGGTGTAAGCCGATAGCTTGTCGACATCGCTCTCGCTCTTCCAGAAGCGCCGCCGGCTGCGGCGAACATACCAGTTGGACAGCTCATCGACGAAAACCTCTATTTTCCTGCCGGCTTCCGTAGGATCGTAACCGGCCAGCGCGGTATCAACGTCTATAACGAGCTGGTTCAATTCGGAGACGAGCCAGCGGTCGAGTTCGGCCCGCCCTGAACCTTGTTGAAGGGCAAGATTTTCCACCGGAGCGGCCGTTTTCGGGTTGAAATTATCGATATTGGCATATGTAACGAAAAACGAATAAACGTTCCACAGCGTCAGGAACATCTGGCGGGTGATCTCCGCCACCATCTTCTCGTCAAAGCGGCGCACGTTCCCAGGAGGTGCTCCGGTGAGACAGTACCAGCGTAACGGGTCGGCACCGTATTTATTGATTATCGACCAGGGCTGCACTACGTTCCCTCTGGTCTTGCTCATCTTTTCGCCCTGGGCGTCGAGTATCAGCCCCAGGCAGATGACGTTCTTGTAACTCGGCTTACCGAAAAGAAGCGTGGAAATGGCATGGAGGCTGTAAAACCAG
>JAUSGV010000107.1 GCA_030648675.1 Dehalococcoidales bacterium | reverse complement strand
CCTCTGGGACTGGCTCGACAACCCCTTTGAAACTCCGCCAGAATTGCCTAATCCCCAATTGGAGATGGCTTTTTAGGACAGCATATGCTACCTTCATTATCTAAATCTCTTACAAATGGGGTGGCAAACGAAAATCTTACCAGGAGCTATCTCTTAGGCACGAGAAACCCGTCCAAAAGCCATGATCTCATTTATCTTGGACAGCACTGATAATACATAAAAGTTAGGTGGTAAGGGCAGTGGGGGTTGAAGCCGCGTTTTGTTCCTCTTTTTCGGTTTCAACGAAAGTTGCACTCCTTGACAGTATCTTAGATAGGTATGATATAATACGAAACACATTTTCAAAACTAGACTATAAGTGAAGGTAGTTTGGCTAAAAAAAGTCGTTCAGCAATGCGGTTGAGTCGACGGGACTTTTTTAAATTCTCCGTCCCGGCTACGACAGGTTTGGTAGTTGCGAGTACTTCCGGTTCCGGCCTGGTCGCAGCCGCCGCTGAAAGCGGTCCGCCGGAGTTGAAGGGGTGGGCACTGCTTTACAATACGATGTTGTGCCAGGGACCAAACTGCCGGGCCTGTACTGCCGGTTGCCGAGATTGGAATAAGCTGAATGAACCAGATCCCTCGGAGAGTTCATCAAAAAACGAAGGGCTAGCAACGAATTCATGGACTGTAATCAACGATCAAGCCGTTGTTAGCTCTGGCGGCACCAAAACGACGCATCATTTCGTTATGGCACAATGTCGGCATTGCACAACGGCCAGTTGTGTAGCTGCTTGTCCGACAGGAGCAATGGCCTACCGGGGCGATTATACGGTGGTAGACCAGAAGTGGTGTATTGGCTGTGGAAACTGTGCACAGGCTTGCCCCTTCGGTGTTCCGCAGCTTGGCGAACCAAAAGCTACCTCGACCAAGTGCCACTTCTGTTACAACTTGCTACAGAACAATAACCCCGATACCCAATGGCTCGACCCCGAAACCATGACCGATCCTGTCATCAAAGGAAAATCTACGGCGTGCGCACTGCGATGTCCTGTCAGGCCGGTAAAGGCCTTGCGGTTCGGTAAAAGGGATACCCTCATCGCTGCGGCCAAGATAGAGGTCGAAGCTCTCAAAAACGGCCAGAATCCTTACACTAATACCAAGTTAAAAGCTCCCTTACCGGATGTCCATCTCTATGGCGACTCCGAAGCAATATCCGGCGGTTCACACGTATTGTTCATCTTGGAGCAGAAGAGTTCATTCTACGGCATAAAGGACCTGCCGGGATTAAATCCAAACCAGATATTCCCTGACCAGGTAAAGGTTTCTGCATCAAAGGTCACGGCTAGTTGGGGCACCGGTGTTTCTACTTCCGCAGCATTGGCTATCCTGCCCTTCTGGTTACTCTTCAGGAGGAAACAACAGATGGAAGCCGGACAAAAGTCCGGAGTCCAGGGAAGTGCTAAATAACATGCTCTGGGGATATCAGATCTGGCTTGAAATGTGGCTGGGTGGTATGGCGGGGGGCGCTTTCTTAGCTGCCTTTCTTTATGAACTATTTTCCGGTCAAAAGAATAAACAACTGCTTCGCCCTGCGACTTTCATCGGTATTCCATTAGTCATTATTGCTCTGATTCTTTCGCTGCTTGATCTCGGCGAACCTTTCCGCTTCTGGCATATGTTGGTTTCGATCAAGCCGCTCTCTCCGATCTGGATCGGTGCTTTCCTCTTGCAGCCTTTCGTCGGCCTGTCGGTGATCATGGCAATATTGTATATTGTCGACGTGCGCAAGGGTGAGCAGGGATCGAAGGGTATCCGCGCTTTCATCGATTTTCTTAGCTGGATAAACGCTATTATTGCTGCCGTGCTTATCGCCTATTCAGGCGTTATGCTGACTGCCAGTAATATCTCGCTTTGGGCTGATACGCCGCTCATGCCCTCTTTGTTCGTCGCGTCCGCTGCCGCGACCGGCGTCGCTATCCTTATCTTTTCTGCGTCTCCGCAAAATCTGCTTTGGGGAGGAGAGATGCTTATCGGGGTAATTCTTCCGATCATCCTTCTGTCTATGCGCAGCGTCAGGGAAAGCAGGAAGGGCGTCTTGATAGGGGCGCTATTGGTTGTATTGGGGTTAATACTGAACCGTTTCAATGCAAGTATGTTCGCCCTGGCGATGCGGCCGGGCTACGCCTACACTCCTCATTGGATGGAGTTCGGTATTTCGGCAGGGATCGTTTCTTGGGGTTTGCTCCTGATTTGGTTGGCTAACAAGTACCTTGCCATTGTCGGTCACGCAGAACCGGTGCAAGAAACCGGCGAGCTAATAACAGAGACTGTAAGTCACTGAACGTATACAACTGAATAAGTTACTGGGGGAGCCAAACGGCTGAGAGTCCCGAATGGGACGACCCTTTGAACCTGATCTCGTTAGTACGAGCGGAGGGAAGTAGAGAGAACGAAACCCGGAAGCTCCTCAGCTTCCGGGTTTTTTTATGCATACTGGGCCTGGAATATCGGCCTTAAATGCAATCGTAAAACGAATTTAGAGGAGTTG
>JAUSGV010000102.1 GCA_030648675.1 Dehalococcoidales bacterium | reverse complement strand
CACCGACGTGTTCAAGCTCAGTGATTTCGGCGACCTTCCCGGCAACATTATCCCAAGTGTCAACCAACTCTTTCAGTTTCTGTGCCGCTTTGACAGCATTCTGGGCACCTTCCTCGAAAGAATCAAAGAATCCTTCCTCACGAGGCATAAAAGAAAAATTAGGCATTATAAATCCTCCTTTCCGCAAGGGACAAAACGAAGAAACACAGCACCCGGAATTGGCGAATGAAGCGGGGGAAAACCAGCATAATATTAATCACTGTAAGTTTAGACAAGATAGTGATAACTGTCAAGAGTTGCTGGGACTGAAATAAATTCGATAGATGGTGTAAAATGGGGTGACGAACATCGCACGAGGTGAACATGTATTATTTTGCCTATGGGACAGACCTGAACCGGAAACTTATCAAGGAGCGTTGCCCGGACAGTGTGCCGAAGTACACCGCAAAGCTGCCCAACTACAAGGTAGTCTTTACCGGCTGGTTAAGAAAGTGGCGCGGCGGCACCGCCACCATAAAGTTCTCACAACACGACAAAGTCCGGGGCGGAGTCTATGAAATTTCAGAAAAGGACTTAAGCCGGCTGGACTCTTTGGAGGGGTACCCTAATAATTCAAACCGGCTGAATATCACCGTCTTTACTTTGGACGACGAGGCGGTACAGGCCATAACCTACAGCAAAACCGGGCGGGAGGAAGAGAGCAAGCCTTCTCCCGAATATCTCGCCATCATACAACAGGGCTACCGGGACTGGCGGTTGTTTTGATGCAAAATCCCTCTTTATCTCCCTTTTACAAAGGGAGAACTAATCCTTAGGGAGATTTATGACCTTCAAGGCCGCGGAAATGGGGTCTGTTTTCCGGTTAGCCAAGTCATCAACCAGCTTTGCCAGATAACGGCTGTCTGTGGTCTCCATGAGATTACGCAAGGCACTCTCCACCGCCACCGTCAATTCCAGTTCGGCCCGCCGGCGGCGCCGTTCTGCCACCCCACCGCTGGAGACCAGAAAAGCCCTGTGCCGCAAGATTTCCTTAGCCAGCGGTTCAGTGCCTTTATCCAGTATGGCCTCGGTCAAGACAATACCCGGTTGCCATTCATCCGGCTGATGGGGTGTCATGGCAAGCATGGCTTCGAGCGATATTTTCAGATTTTCAGAGCCATCCCGCTCCGCCTTATTGATGACAAAGATGTCGGCCATTTCCATAATGCCGGCTTTCATGGTCTGGATTTCATCCCCCATGCCGGGGACGAGAACTACAACCGAGGTGTCCGCTACCCGGGCAAAATCCACTTCCCCCTGGCCGGAGCCGACAGCTTCCACAAAGATAATGTCTTTACCCATGGCATCCAGAACATGAACGGTATTCATGGTTGCCTTGGACAGTCCCCCTTTCCATCCTCGTGAAGCCAGGCTGCGAATGAATACATCATTATCCGCACCATGGATTTGCATCCTCAGCCTGTCCCCCAATATGGCCCCACCGGTAAGGGGACTGGTCGGGTCGATGGCCACCACACCGACTTTCATGTTTCGCTTCCGGAAGGCACCGATGAGGCACCCCAGCAGGGTACTTTTACCGGCACCGGGGGCTCCTGAGACGCCGACGATATAGGCACGGCCGGTATGGAGATAGACGCTTTCTAACTCGGCGAGGGCATCGGGCACGCCGTCCTCTAGACCGCGCATCAGTTTCGCCGCCGCAAGGACATCACCTTTTAACACATTCTCTAAGAGTTCCATTCATGCTCCTGGATTCCCAATCAAGTTGGGAATGACAATGGGAAAGAGACTGCCCTTACTTTGGCCTTACGTTCTCTTTTGTCCAGGTTATTATCTGTGCCAAAGGCGTTCCAGGCAGGAATACTTCTTTAATACCGGATTCTTTGAGCTTGGGGACGTCTTCTTTCGGGATAATACCGCCGCCAACGACGGTTATATCTGACCCCTTTTCCCTTAATTGCTTCACTACCTCGGAGAAAAGGTGGAGATGTGCTCCGGAAAGGCAGCTCATACCGACCAAATCAACGTCTTCCTGAATGGCAGCATTAACTATCTGCTCAGGAGTTTGATGCACGCCGGTATAGATAACCTCAAAACCGGCATCACGGTAGGCGCGGGCAACTATTTTGACGCCGCGGTCGTGGCCGTCTAAACCAGGCTTGGCTATTAGAACTCTCACTTTTCTTTCAGGACTCATTTTTGTTCTCCAATAATAACCAATAACCAAGGTACAAACATCAAACAAATCTCAAATCACAATATTCAACTTCCAAACGTTTGGTTATTTTAATTTGGAAATTGGTCATTGTTTGGTTATTGTTTCTTGTATCTTGTTTTTTCTTCCAACTCCCTAATATTCCTAAAAAAAGCCAGGATCCCGATACTCACCGAAAACCTCCCGGTAAACATCACAAATTTCCTGTTTGGTGGCATATTCCCTGACGGCTTCAATGACATAGGGCATAACATTCCGGTCGCTCCGGCATGCCGCACGGAGGTCATCCAGCTTCTGCTCCACTTTACGATTATCCCGCGTCCGTTTGACTTCCTGCAAACGTTTAAGCTGCTCGGCCTCTACCTTTTCATCAATCTTCAGCAGTTCTACCGGAGTCTCTTCTCCGCCCCTGTATTTATTGACTCCGGTCATGACCTTTTCCCCGCTGTCGATCTGCTGCTGGAACTTAAAAGCCGCGTTGGCGATTTCGAGTTGGGGGAAGCCCCGCTCGATTGCCGCCAGCATACCGCCCATCTTGTCAATCTTCTCAATGTATGCCCAAGCCTTCTCCTCAAGCTCATTGGTAAGCGTCTCAACGAAGTAAGAGCCTGCCATAGGGTCGATGGTATTAATTACCCCGGTCTCCTCGGCAATGACCTGCTGGGTACGCAGGGCGATATTGACAGCAAAGTCAGAGGGCAAGGCTAATACCTCATCAAGGGAATTGGTATGCAAGGACTGCGTACCCCCCAGAACGGCAGCAAGAGCTTCCGTCGTGGTACGGATAACGTTATTAAAAGGCTGCTGTGCCGTCAGAGAACAGCCGGCAGTCTGGGTGTGGAACCTCAGCCACAGGGAACGGGGATTTTTCGCCTTGAAGCGTTCTTTCATTATTTTCGCCCACATGCGGCGGGCGGCGCGGAACTTGGCGATTTCCTCAAAGAAATCGATATGGGAATTAAAAAAGAAGGAAAGACGGGGAGCAAAGGCATCCACATCCATTTTTTTACGATTAATCACGTCCTGAACATAGGTAATGCCATCCGCCAAAGTGAAGGCCAATTCCTGGACTGCCGTTGAGCCAGCCTCGCGAATATGATAACCGCTGATACTGACGGTATTCCACCGCGGCACAAATTTAGTACCGAATTCGATAGTATCGCTAACCAGCCGGATAGACGGCCCGGGAGGGCACATGAACGTCTTTTGGGCGACAAATTCCTTGAGCATGTCGTTTTGAATGGTGCCGCTCACTTTGTCCCAGCCTGCCCCCTGCTTTTCCGCCGCCAATAAGTACATCGCCCAAAGCACACTGGCAGGGGGGTTAATGGTCATCGATGTCGAGACCTTATCCAGAGGTATGCCCTCGGTCAGGACTTCCATATCGGCCAGGGTATCGATAGCCACCCCGCACTTGCCGACTTCGGCGCGGGCCCGGGGGGAATTGCTGTCGTAACCCATCAGGGTGGGAAAATCGAAGGCGGTGCTGAGTCCGGTTTCACCTTCTTTGAGCAACTGGTGCCAACGCTGATTGGTGTCACTGGCGGTGCCGAAGCCGGAGAACAGGCGAATTGTCCAGGGACGTCCTCGGTAACCGGTGGCCTGAACCCCACGGGTGAAAGGGTAAAATCCGGGATAG
>JAUSGV010000097.1 GCA_030648675.1 Dehalococcoidales bacterium | reverse complement strand
ACCGAGGTAGATCAACACGCTTTGAGCGATTTCTCCGATGGTGACTTTAACTGTGGAACCGGCCAACCCGAACCATGCGGGCATTACCGTGATAAAGATATAGGCGTAAACGGAATAGAAAACTATCTGGAAAACGGAGTTGAAGGCGACCAGCCCGGCGGCGTACTCGGTATTGCCTTTGGCCAGTTCGTTCCAGACGATAACCATGGCGATACAGCGGGCGATGCCGATGAGAATCAAGCCCTCCATATAATCCGGGTAGGCGCGCAAGAAAATGATCGCCAGAAAGAACATCAGTATAGGCCCGATCACCCAGTTCTGGAGAAGGGACAATCCCAGCACGCGCCAGTTGCGGAAAACCAGCCCTAATTCCTCGTATTTCACCTTGGCCAAAGGCGGATACATCATCAGGATAAGTCCGACCGCGATCGGGATGGACGTGGTTCCGACCTGGAACCAGGTGATAAATTTTGCCGTGCCCGGGATAAAATACCCCAAACCTACCCCGAGTAACATGGCGAGGAATATCCAAAGGGTCAGGAAACGATCAAGTAATGAGAGCCTGCGGGCTTTAGTTCCTGGTTCTTTGCTCATGTGCTCAGTTTCCTTTCTGGCAGAGTGATGAAAAAGGGACAGCGTCCTTCCTCTCCCTTTTGTAAAGGGAGATTGAGAGGGATTTTGAGCCTACACATTTAATGTTGTACGCCCTACTAGTCATTATTTATTGTGCTGGATAAACCCTTCAACCGGACTAGCAGAATCGAGGTGTGACTTAAGCCTGCCTTTTTGGGCTTGGGCAATCCGGTCGTAGACGCATATTTTCAAGAATCTGAGTGCCTCTTTCTCATCGGCGTCCGTGACGATTCTCTCCAATTCCATTACATCCTCCTCATCCAGGAAACTGCAGCATTTTTTATCTCCAGCATTCATACCTCCTGCTCGGGAATTATTTCCTGGACGAGTTTGGCCACTCTTTCTTTTATCGTGTCCCTGATTTCCCTGACTTTCTCAACAGGTTTACCTTTCGGGTCTTCGAGGGCCCAATCCTCAGTTTGGACAATTCTGGCGGGACACAAGCCCGCTGGATCGTCGCCGCAGCCCATAGTTATCACCCGGTCGGCCGACTCGATCATTTCGAGGGTAAGCATTTTTGGTTTGGCGCCGCTGATATCGATGCCGACTTCTTTCATTACCTTAGCTGCAATCGGATTGACTTCATCGGCGGGTTGAGTGCCGGCGGAATACGCCTTTGCTTTACCCTTGGCGAACTGATTGAAAAATGCTTCGGCCATTTGGCTCCGGCCGGCATTATGGACGCAAACAAACACCACCTTTTTCATGTGCTATTGCAACAATGAGGTCCAAGTCTTTTTGTATCTTTAAGTCGGGTACGGTCGGAAGCAATTGCCTTGTTCTTCGACAAAGCGACTTCTACCGCGTTTACCAAAAGTGATTGAAATGAGTTTAGCTGTTTTTGGCTCAGGGAATAATAGCTCCAAAGCCCTTCACGTCGTACCTGGAGAAATCCTGAGTCATATAGAATATTCAAGTTTCTGGAGGCTCTGGATTGAGAAATAGCAAGCACTTGCATAACCTCACAAACGCAACATTCTCTCACAAGAAGCAGGCTCAATATTCTGAGTCTCGTTTCGTCAGATAACGCCCTGAAGACTTTTGTGACATCATGCATTTAATAAATTACATGTATGTGCATATATAATTATAACATCATATCATTTTTGGCAAAATTGTCAACTCGGGATTCTGGCAATTACAAGGCCAGGTAGCTTGATTCAAAGAGGCTAGTGTAGTGCTTCCGAAATAGCGTTAGCGTCAAACCGGGCTACCACTCCGGCGAAAGCCGGAGTCCAGTTGCGAAATGGGCGGGCGCTGGATACCGACTTTCGTCGGTATGGTTACCGTGAGACTAACGAAGTGTTAGATGCTCCATACTAGGTTCTCTTGAGAACGACCAGAATATCAATTCATTATTTTGGGTTTGCTCTTATAGGAAGTCTAAAGGTGAAAGTAGAACCTTTACCGGTTTCGCTGCTGGCCCAGATAGTGCCACCGTGGGCTTGAACGGTGTGTTTGGCGATTGCCAGCCCGAGTCCGCTGCCGCCTCGCGAGCGGGACTTGTCGGCTTTGTAAAAACGATCGAAAACGTGGGGCAGGTCGTCCGGGGATATGCCGATTCCGTCGTCGGTAACGCTTACGGTGACGGAATCCGGACCCGCGCCCGTGGAAACGATGACTCTCCCACCAGGTTTGTTGAATTTAATCGCATTGTGTACCAGGTTGATCAGCGTCTGGCGTATTCGTTCTTTATCGAGTGGAACCAAAGGCATAGTCTGATCGAGATCAGGCGTTAACGCGACTTGTTGTTTTTCGGCGAGCGGTTCCATTTCCGAAACCACATCGTTAATCAGCAAGTTAAGATTAGCCGACACCAATTTGAAGTCTGTCTGGCCGGTCTCGATCCGCGACAACTGCGTGATCTCCGACACCATCTGGGAAAGGCGATTGACCTCTCCTTCTATGCGTGTCAGGAAATCCTTTGCCGTCTCTTTGTCTTCGACAGCGCTGTCTTTCAGCGTTTCTACCATGGCTTTTATTCCCGCCAGGGGAGTTCTTAACTCGTGCGATATATTGCCGATAAGCTCCCTTCGCATCGTTTGCAGGCTTCTCAGTTCGGTCAGGTCCTGAAGCAGAACCAAAACAGCTGGGGAATTTCCAGCTGCAACGGGAATGGCGATGACTCTCAGGAACCGGCCGCCAGGCGAATCCAACTGAGTCGTCTGCTCGGTACCTGTCTTGAGGCACTTCTTCGCCAGGTCATCTATCTCGTGGTCGTGCACTGTTTCTATCAAAGGACGTTTGGCCTCCGCTGCAGCTTTAAAATTAAAGAGGCGCTCCGCCGCGGGATTAGCGAGCAAAATTTTCCTTTCCTGGTCGGTCATGATGACGCCGTCCGTCAGGCTCGAAAGGATGGTCGCCAGCTTGTGCCTTTCCGCCTCGTTGGCTTCCATCATGCCTTGCAGACTTGCCGACATGGCGTTGAAGGCATGGCCGAGACGGCCGATTTCGTCATCGTCCCGGACAACTATCTGCTGTCCCAGTTTTCCGGAAGCTAATTGCTCGGCGGCAAGGGTCATTTGCCATACCGGCCGGGTTATTACTGCCGCAATTATCGCTGCCGCAGTCACGACGAGCAATGTGACTATGGCTATGGCGGCAATGATGGTCAGAACCAGACTGCTTATGGTGCTTTCCACCGCCGTCAGCGGCAATGCTACCCGGGATATCCCGATCACACGTCCCTGATCGGTCACCGGCACGGCATCATACATCATGTTCTCATGCAGGGTGGCGCTGTACCGGATAGCCTGACCGCTCCCGGAAGACAACGCAGCAATCACCTCGGGGCGATTGGAATGGTTCTCCATG
>JAUSGV010000085.1 GCA_030648675.1 Dehalococcoidales bacterium | reverse complement strand
GCGTTAATCTCGTATTAGCGGATGCAGTGCATCTGCCCTTTTCCGACAATACGTTCGACTATGCCATAGCGATTGCAACCTACCATCACATCGAGCGAACAGAGTCACGCTTGTCTGCATTCAAGGAATTGCGTCGCGTGCTAAAACCCGGCGGTGAAGCTTTCCTGACCGTTTGGAACCGCTGGCAACCGCGCTTCTGGGGACATGGGCACGATACCAGGGTACCGTGGAAAACCGGGGGACAGGTTATGCAGCGCTATTACCACCTGTATTCGTATCGCGAACTGGCGGAACAGGCAAAACGCGCCGGGCTTTCGATTCTTCGCATCTCCCCGGAAAGTACCTACAAATTCCCCGTGAAAATGTTCTCCCGCAATATCTGCTTGCTCGTGCGCAAGTAGTCTTGCTTCAGTTGCTCCAGCCGCTCCTGAAAAGAGGCCGAATCTATTCCTTCTGTCGACATGAGCACGGCATCTTCCCGGTTATCGGTATAATACCCGCGGCGCAGACCGACCTCTTTGAAGCCGAACTTTGTATAGAGGTTCTGGGCAACTTTGTTGGAAACACGGACTTCAAGCGTCAAGGAACGAGCTTTAAGTTGTACTGCCAGGTCGATAAGAGCCACCATCAATAGTGCTCCTATCTTCCTTCCCCGGTATTTTTCTCTCACGGCTATGGCGGTTACATGGGCTTCGTCCGCAATAATCCAGAGTCCGGCAAAGCCGATGATATACTCCGTTTCCTTATCGCCGTCCGTCTGCCGGTAAAAACCCAGCCATCGCCCGATCCTGGTTATAAGCCCTGTCGCCCGCGAGTTGCCGCTGTCCTGTTCCTCGCTTCGGGCCATCACGGTGTCATCGATGATCACGACATGGTGAGACAAACCGTTCTGCATTTCCCTCTTGTAGTTCGGAGGCGGCCACTGTGTTGAAAAAGCTTCACGGTCGATTTCCGTAACCTGGTTAACGTCGCTTAACTGAATTTTACGGATATAGAGCGCCATTTTCAGCTTCCCGTTTGGGTTTATATGCATTTTAGCATAATACGATGCTAAACATGGACTTGCCTGCCTATCTTTTCCGCTCCACCTTCGTTATATAATATGCACAGGGTAACGCCGGGGCAGGACGAAACCCGAAACAATACTAGTCTCGTGAGCCAAACGGAGTTGTCGGTGCAAGAAGAAGAAGGCCTGGTTCGCCGGGCTAAAGAGGGAGACAAGCATGCTTTCTCCCGGTTATATGAGACTCATTTCGATCGCATATATCGTTATGTTGTTTTCAAAACAGGCGACAGGATAGAGGCGGAGGATATGACTCAGCAGGTCTTTTTAAATGCGTATCAGTCATTATACGGCTTCAATCTGAAGGGTATCCCCGTCAGTTCCTGGTTCTTTCGCATTGCCCATAACCTTGTTGTCGACCATTTACGAAAAAAGACTAAACAGGAAGAAAACCAGGTAATGTCGTTTGATGAAACTGTCATTCAAGGCGGCGACGATCCGCAAGCGGCTGCCGAGTTCAGCCTGGACGTCGAAAGATTATCAGCCGCAAGCCGGCTATTAACGGATGCTCAGCAGGAGGTAATCTCGCTCCGCTTCGCCGGTGATTTACCCATCGCGGAAGTCGCCCGCATTATGGGAAAAAGCGAAGGAGCCATAAAGGCTTTGCAGCATGCAGCTATCGTTGCCCTGCGCAAGGCTCTGCAGGTAGAACAATGAAACAATCGATGGAATTCGATGACATTTTAAACCAATGCCTGGAACGCATATTGCGCGGTGAGACAGTCGACCAGTGTCTGTCCCGCTTCCCACAGTACGCCGACAAATTAAAACCTTTACTGGATACGGGCCTTCGGGTCAAGAAGGCAACGGCTGTTCAGCCGCGGCCGGAATTTCGTACAAACGCCCGCCTCCAGTTCCAGGCAGCGCTCAACGCTCCTGAAAGCAAACCGAAGGTTTCTTTCTTTTATTGGCTCAAGCAACCCCAATGGACTGCGGTAACCGCTTTTGCTTTACTGGTCGTTCTCGGTACCGCCACCGCCGCCCTGGCGAACGGCAGCATGCCCGACCAACCTCTTTATCCCGTTAAGCTGGCTATGGAAAAAATACAGATCGCTCTAGCTCCGTCGGCAGAATCCAGAGGAGAACTTTACGCCAGACTTCTGCAGCGTAGAGTTGATGAGATAACGAGAATGGCGGAGAAAAATAAACCGGATAAGATCCAATTGGTGACTAATCGGCTCGATTCCATGGTTTTAGGAATAGCTTCTTTGACTGTGGCCGGAGTGGAAAATAATGCATCCAAAACCGCGGTTCCCGCTATTGCGCCCCCCCAGGCGACATCACCTATGCTTCCCACACCTCAGCTTGGTCCGGACATAGTACCGCCGACAAGTCAGAATCAGCCCGGCTTTGCCGTCACTTCGCCTCCTATGGCTGGAGCGGCCGGTATGCCGATACCAACGGAAAATGCTTCCCCTCCGTTTCCCGCCGATACCGCTAACGTTGCCATGGCACCTGCAGCTGCCGATAGATCATCTCTATCAACCGTAGCGATGCTTAATGACGCGGCAGCCGATCTGGCCCGGCTGCGCGATCTGTTGGCTTCTGCTCCGGAATCGGAGCGTCCTGTATTACAGAATGCCATTACAGCCGCGGAAAAAACTTACGAAGCCCTCGTTAACTACCTGGCGAGCAAATAAACGGCAGTTATTCCGGTTTCCGGAAAAGAGCTTACAGTAATGTTGGCTGAGGCGGCTTTTCCTTATTATTATAAGGCAGGCCGAGATGCCGGTAGGCCAGCGGCGTGGCCACCCTTCCCCGCGGCGTTCTATCGAGAAAACCTTTCTGCAACAGGAATGGTTCGTAAACGTCCATTATGGTATCCGACTCTTCGCTGATAGCGGCTGCAATCGTTTCTAATCCTACCGGTCCGCCGCCGAATTTTTCTATAATTGTGCGCAGCACTTTACGATCGATTTCGTCCAGTCCTATTTCATCAACCTCAAGCTTGTCGAGTGCATCTATCGCAACCTCTTTGGTTATCACGCCTTTGGCGATAACCTCGGCGTAATCCCTTACCCGCTTCAGCAAACGGTTGGCCACGCGCGGCGTTCCCCGGGCGCGACGGGCGATTTCATCAAGACCGCCTTGTTCCGTTTTGATGCCGAGGATACGGGCGGAGCGTCCCAATATCGTGTCGATCGCAGCTTCATCATAAAAGTCCAACCGGAATACTACCCCGAATCTATCACGAAGAGGCGGGCTAAGGAGTGCAAAACGAGTGGTCGCACCGATCAAAGTAAAAGCAGGCAGATTTAGCCTTAGATTTTTTGCACCGGGACCTTTCCCTATGATCAGATCGAGGGCGAAATCTTCCATCGCGGGATACAATATTTCTTCGACGCTGCGGTTGAGCCGGTGCACCTCGTCAATAAAGAGTATATCGGCACTTGTGAGATTCGTCAGGATCGCGGCCAGGTCTCCACTCCGCTCAATTGCCGGGCCTGAAGTGGTCTTGATATTGACGCCCATTTCCGCAGATATAATGTTAGCCAGCGTTGTCTTCCCCAGGCCGGGCGGGCCGTATAGAAGCACATGGTCGAGAGGAGCACCCCGGCTTTTAGCCGCGGTTATAGCTATTTTCAGATTCTCTTTGACCCGGCTCTGCCCGATAAAGTCGTCAAGACAGCGCGGCCGCAAACTTACGTCGAGCGGAGAATCTTCGTTGTTGGCTTTGCCCGAAATGACGCGAGAGATTCGATTTACCCCCGGCTTATTCTCGAATTTATTGGAGCGGATTTCATTATAACATACACCGTTTTGCCTGCCGCGAAAAAAGGGAGCCGCCCCCCGGGACGGCTCCCTTTTCCTTTATCTAATTAGCGAACGCAATTTCTATTTTTCTGTAGTGGCTTCGTTATCCGGCACGCTTTCCGGGTTGGGTACCGGTTCCCCGGCTCCCACCAGTGCTTCTACCGGCTGAACCTCAGTGACTGCGGGCAATTCCGGTTCCAGAGAAGCCGGTGAGCAGGCTGATATCAGCCGCCCGATAATAACATTTTCTTTGAGGCCGACCAGCCGGTCGATCGAACCTTTCGTAGCCGCTTCCGTCAGGACCTTGGTGGTTTCCTGGAAGGAAGCTGCGGCCAGCCAGCTCTGTGTGCTGAGAGAGACCCTGGTTACACCCAGCAATACCGGATGGGCAGTTGCCGGTTCGCCGCCTTCCGCCAGTACTTCAGCGTTCATGTCTTCATACTGGAAACGGTCGATCAACTCTCCCGGTATCATCTCAGTGTCGCCTGACGAATCGATTCTTACCTTCGACAGCATCTGATGAATGATGACCTCGATGTGCTTGTCGTTGATGTTGACGCCCTGCGACCGGTAAACCCTCTGCACCTCATCTTCCAGATATTGCTGGACTGCTTCCCGACCCATAATTTGCAGGATCTCTTGAGGATTTATGGAGCCATCAGTTATTCTCTGACCGGCTTTGACTACATCTCCGTTCTGTATTGGCATATGTGTAGCTGCGGGAATAATATACTCCCTCTCTTCTTTTTCTTCATACGCCACGAAGAGTTTGCCGCTTTCGATGACCACTCGCCCGGCAACGCCGGCTAAAACCGGCTTCGCCTCAACGGCCGCATCTGCAGCGTCGGCTTTCGCTTTTCCTTTAGGCTTGGGAGGATTGGCCAGCACCGTTCCAATATCTACCAACTGCTTATTCTTAACTTCCAATTTGTAGCCGGCAGGTACAATAAACTCGTCACGGAATGCTTCGGTATTGGATACGCGTACCTTATCCCCGGCATCGCCATGGATAATTTCTGCGACGCCGTTCATTTCGGCAATGATCGCAGCATTTTTCGGCGACCTCGCTTCGAAGAGTTCTTCGACCCTCGGAAGACCGCTGGTAATATCGAGACCGACAACACCGCCGGTATGGAAGGTTCGCAGAGTGAGCTGTGTACCGGGTTCACCGATGCTTTGTGCGGCGATAATGCCTACTGCAGTAAACAGATTGACGATACACCCGCTTGACAGGTCCCTGCCATAACATCGCTGGCAGATACCCTGCCGCGATTGGCAAGTCAGCGGAGACCTGACATGCACCCGGCTAATGCCGGCGGCGATAATCGCGTTAGCCTTTTGTTCGTCGATTTCCTCATTCCGGTCGACTATAATCTCACCGGTTTTGGGGTGAACAATCTGGCTCGCGGCCATCCGGCCCATCATTCTCTCTGTGAACGACGGCAGCAGCCCCCGTTCTGCCGGCGGGGTAATATAAATGCCATCGATAGTATTACAGTCTTGTTCCCTGATGATGACATCGTGGGACGCATCAACCAGCCTTCGAGTTAGATAACCGCTCTCGGATGTTCTCAAAGCCGTGTCGGCAAGACCTTTTCGAGCACCGTGAGTCGAAATAAAGTATTCGAGAACGCTTAATCCTTCGCGGAAGCTCGATTTGATCGGGAAGTCTATGATTTTACCTGACGGGTTAGTCATCAAACCTCGCATGCCTGCCATCTGACTTATCTGGGAAATATTACCTTTGGCACCGGAATTCGCCATCATAGAAATACCGCCATAGCTATCCAGTCCGCTCGAGATGGCGTCCCGAATCTTTTCGGTGGCTTCATTCCATACGTAAACAACACCGTTATATCTTTCGTCTTCGGTTATTAAGCCCTGCTGTAACTGTTCCTCAAGAGCTTCTGTTTTCTTTTCCGCTTCGGCCAACAGGGCAGGCTTACTTTCCGGAACCTTGATGTCTCCCATCGCAATGGTCGTTCCGGACTTGGTCGCGTAACGGAAACCAAGTACCTTCAAACTATCAAGAACATCCGCCAGACCTTGATCGCTTAAATGCTTAGAACACTCACTGACTATCTTCTTTATATTCGACTTATCGACGACTTTGTTGTAGTAACCCATTTCAGGCGGGAGCACCTTGTTGAAAATAATGCGCCCGACACTTGTTTTGATTCTTTCCCCGTTCTGCGGCTCTCTTACTACTATTTCAGCTCGTAAATCAATTACGCCTAGTTCGTATGCCTGTTGGGCTTCATCAAAATTACCGAACACTTTGCCTTCACCCTTCATACCTGGCCGGGTCATGGTCAAATAATAGCAGCCGAGAACGATATCCAGGGTCGGCGTTATCACCGGTTCGCCGCTGCTGGGTAAACGGAAGTTATGTATACTCAGCATCATCTCTCTGGCTTCTCTGACTGCTGCTTTCGACAACGGAACGTGGACTGCCATCTGGTCGCCGTCGAAGTCGGCGTTAAAGGCGGTACAAACGAGGGGGTGCAACTGGATTGCACTGCCGTCGATAAGAACCGATTCGAAAGCCTGAATGCTCAACCGGTGCAGGGTCGGAGCACGGTTCAACAAGACCGGACGGTCCTTAACTACTTCTTCCAGGATGGCATATACTTCCGGCTTGGCTCTTTCTACCAGACGGCGTGCACTCTTGATGTTGTGAGCCAACCCCTGGGCCATCAATTTATGCATGACAAATGGTTTGAACAGCTCTAAAGCCATTCTCTTGGGTAATCCGCACTGGTGCAGTTTCAACTCCGGTCCTACTACGATCACGGAGCGGCCGCTGTAGTCCACGCGCTTACCCAACAGGTTTTGGCGGAATCGTCCTTGCTTGCCCCGAAGCATGTCGGATAAAGACTTCAATTTATGCTTGCTGTCGACAGATTGCAGTTGGCCTCTGTGCCCGTTATCGATAAGAGAATCCACAGCCTCCTGAAGCATTCTCTTCTCGTTATGGATAATAATTTCAGGCGCGCCCATGCTTATGAGGTGGCGCAGGCGGTTATTACGGTTGATCACCCTGCGGTAAAGATCGTTGATGCCGCTGATGGCAAACTTTACGCCGTCGAGTTGGACCATAGGTCTCAGGTCGGGAGGCAAGACCGGTAATACCGTCAAGATCATCCACTCCGGTTTGTTTCCGCTGCGCCGGAACGCTTCAACAACCTGCATTTGTTTGTATGCTTTCTTGCGCCGTTGGGCGGAGTTGGAGTGGCTTTCCTCGATCAGCTCGATGCGCACTTTATTAAGGTCTATCCCCTTAATCAATTGGTAAATGGCTTCGGCACCAATACCAGCTTCGAACACCGCGCCATATCCATCCTTCAATTCCTGGTACTGGTTTTCGCTGAGGAGATGCCTCACCGCTAAATCCTGGATTTGCCCGACCTTGGAGGACAATTCTTCGTTTAACTTTCCTTTCTCATCTTCCCAGGCGCGGCGCAATTTATTAACTTCTTCAACAGAGGCATCGGGCATGTCGGCGATCTTGGCCTCGAGTTCCTTTTCTTTCCCGGCTATATCCTGAGCTTGTTTTTCTTCCAATTGCTTGATAGCGTTTTGCCGCTCTTCGTCATTAACAGAGGTAATTATGTAATGTGAGAAATACAGGACCCGTTCCAGATTCCTGGGTGACAGGTCGAGCAAGAGAGCTAAACGTCCGGGTACACCCCTGGCAAACCACACATGAGCCACAGGACACGCTAATTCTATGTGTCCCATTCGTTCGCGGCGTACGCGCGATTGTGCGACTTCAACACCGCACTTGTCGCAAATTACACCTTTGTAACGGATCCTCTTGTACTTACCGCAAAAACATTCATAGTCTTTCGTCGGTCCGAAGATTCTTTCGCAAAACAGACCGTCTCGTTCCGGCTTCAAGGTACGGTAGTTGATCGTTTCCGGCTTGGTTACTTCGCCGTAAGACCAACTTTTTATCTGCTCCGGGGAAGCTAACGAAATACGAATGGCATCAAAATCATTGACTTCAAACATTTCCTTCTTCTACCTCTTCGTCTTTATCTTTATCCTCTTCGCCCTTCTTTTCTTTAATCGCTGCATTTTGTCCGTCGGTCGCCGCGACTTCAAGCCTGGCCTCTTTGGCTACTTCGCCGGCGAGAACGATTTTTTCCTCTTCCTCATTAATGACCTCGATCACCAACCCCAAACTCTGCAGCTCTTTTACCAGCACTTTGAACGATTCGGGAACGCCCGGTTGAACGATATCCTCATTCTTTACGATTGCCTCGTAGGCTTTGGCACGCCCGCTGATATCATCCGACTTAATCGTCAGCATTTCCTGCAAGTTATGGGCCGCGCCATACCCTTCTAATGCCCAGACTTCCATTTCGCCGAAACGCTGACCGCCGAATTGAGCTTTACCGCCCAAAGGCTGCTGGCTGATCAGTGAATACGGACCAGTCGAACGGGCATGCACCTTGCCTTCAACCAGGTGACTTAGCTTCATTATGTATATATTCCCAACAGTGACCGGTGAATCGAACTGTTCTCCAGTATGCCCATCGCGCAGAATAACCTTACCGATAATAGGCGTCGGCAGACCCTTCTCCAGGCTTACTTTCGTCGCCGTCTGGTCAAGTTCAATCCAGTTCAGGTCTCGGCTGGCAATACCTAATTCTTCAAGCCACAACCGTAAAGACACTTCGCGGGCAACTCCTTGATGTTTGCTGCTAAAAACCTTTTCTCCGTCATAACCCGCTTTCGTTACCCAGGCTTTGGCTTTCTCCAATTGCACCGCGTTTTTCCGCTGCGGGTTCAAATTGACGGCTTCTGCCTTTTGCGCCAGCCATGTCCGTGCCAGACCGTCCTCAATAGCGACGTCAGTAGCGCTATCGAATACCGGCGTCATGGTCTTGAAACCGAGCGTCTGAGCCGCCCAACCGAGGTGGGTTTCCAAAATCTGTCCAATGTTCATTCTGGACGGAACGCCGACAGGATTAAGTATGACATCAACCGGAGTGCCGTCCGGCAAGAACGGCATGTCTTCCGCCGGAGCGATAACGGAAACGACGCCTTTGTTGCCGTGGCGTCCGGCCAGCTTATCGCCGACGGAAATTCTTCGCTTTTGCGCGATCCACACCTGTACCAATTGGTTTACGCCTGCCGGCAGGTCGTCTCCAGCGAATATTTTCACGTTGATAACTTTGCCCCATTCCCCATGAGGGACTCTCAAGGAAGAATCTTTGACTTCGCGGGCCTTTTCGCCGAATATCGCCCGCAGCAGCTTCTCTTCGGCGGAAAGCTCAGCCTCGCCCTTCGGCGTGATCTTTCCGACTAGAATGTCATCCGGAGCAACTTGAGCACCGATACGAATAATGCCGTTTTCATCGAGTTCCCGCAGGTTTTCTTCACCTACGTTCGGTATATCCCTCGTTATCTCTTCGGGACCCAATTTAGTGTCTCTAGCTTCGATTTCGTGCTTTTCGATATGTATCGAAGAGAAAGTATCATCTTCGACCAGGCGATTGCTGATAATGATGGCATCTTCGAAATCGTATCCGAACCAACTCATAAAGGCGCAGGTTACGTTCTGTCCCAGGGCTAGTTCGCCTTTTTCCATCGATGAGCTGTCCACGAGGACTTGCCCGGCCGCAACTCGGTCTCCCTTGCTGACGATTGGGCGTTGGTTAATGCACGTCCCCTGGTTGGTACGTATAAATTTCAGAAGCGGATAAACGTCTTTTTCCTTTTTATCGCTGGTAACGACTATTTCCGATCCGGTTACTGACGTCACAACACCGCCGCTTCGAGCAAAAAGGACCTGCCCGCTATATCTGGCAGCTTCCGTTTCCATTCCGGTCGCCACGATCGGAGCTTTAGGTGCCAGTAGCGGCACCGCCTGACGTTGCATGTTCGAACCCATCAAAGCGCGGTTTGCGTCGTCATGCTCGAGGAACGGTATCAGAGAAGTTGCCACGCTGAAGATCTGCTTGGGCGAAACATCCATAAAATCGATCTTGTCCGGTGGAACCCTGAAATATCGGGCGCGCGATCTGGCTTCTACCTTATCATCGACAAACTGGCTCTTGTCATCCAGCTTGGCATTTGCCTGGGCCATTGTGTACTTATCCTCTTCGTCGGCAGGAAGATACTTGACCTCATCCGAGACAAACGGAGCAACTTTTACGCTTATCGGAGCAAGCTTTTCGAGCTTCTGAACAATCTGAGGCGTAATAGTTGTCCCTGCTTCGATTATGGTCTTGCCCTTTTTATCCACTACCGCTTCTTGCGTTACTCTATTGAGAATACTGTCAAAACCTTCTTTTATCTCGGATATAACACGGCGGTAGGGAGTCTCGATAAAACCATATTGGTTGATGCGGCTGTATGTCGCTAGCGAACCGATCAGACCGATATTAGGCCCTTCCGGAGTTTCGATCGGACAAATACGGCCGTAATGTGAATAATGAACGTCTCTGACTTCAAACCCGGCACGTTCACGGGACAACCCTCTCGGCCCCATTGCGGAAAGACGCCGCTTATGCGTCAACTCGGCGAGCGGATTCGTCTGGTCCATAAACTGGGACAACTGCGAACTTCCGAAGAATTCCCTGATTGAGGCCATGATAGGACGAATATTAACCAGAGCACTTGGAGTTGCCGACTCAGCAGGGATGGTACTCATGCGTTCGCGGGCGACTCGCTCGAGGCGCATAAGTCCGATGCGGAACTGGTTTTGTATAAGCTCGCCGGCGGTACGGACGCGCCGATTCCCGAGATGGTCAATGTCATCTGGTATGCCTTTCCCGTTATTTACCTCGATGATGTGCCTGACTATTGCTTCGATATCGTCCTTGGTTAAGGTACGCTGATCTTCGGGGACGTTAAGCCCGAGCCGCTTGTTCAGCTTGTACCGCCCCACGTACCCCAAATCGTAGTGAAGCGGATTGAAAAACAGGTTATCGATCAAGCGGCGGGCGTTGGCCAGATTAGGCGGATCGCCCGGACCGAATTTTCTGTATATGCTCAGCAGAGCTTCATCATCGTCCCTTACCAGGGGGTCGCGATCTATAGTCGACCGGATAAAGGGGTGATCCTCTACGGTATCGTCTTTTTCGAAGAGCTTCATCAACTGTTCGTCTTTGCTGTACCCTATCGTTCGCAGCAGCGTAGTGCAGGGTACCTTACGCTTACCGTTGATCTTTACGGAAATTACGTCCGCATTGCTTGTATCGAACTCCAGCCACGCCCCGTGGCTGGGGATCAGTTTCGCTTTGCAAAGCTTGCGTCCGCTTACCGGGTCATCTTCACTGACCAGGTAAACACCAGGAGAACGAAGTAACTGGCTGACGATGACTCTTTCGGCGCCTCCGGTAATAAAAGTACCGTTGGTCGTCATTAACGGGATGTCGCCGAAGAACAGGTCTTGCTCCTTGATCTCTCCCGTAGCTTTCATCAGCAACCGGGTTTTTACGTACAAAGGAGCTGAGAAAGTAAGGTCGCGCTGCCGGCATTCCTGCTCAGAATGCGTCGGTTCTCTGAACTCATAACCGGTGAAGCTGATTTCAAGTCTGTTGCCGGTAAAATCCTTAATCGGGGATATCTCTTCCAGCAGCAGCCTTAAGCCTTCCTCCTGTAACCATCGAAACGGATCGAGCTGAATGGTCACAAGATTAGGCACGTCCAATATCTGGGGCAATCTCCCATACGAGGTTCTAGGAATTAGTGACTTCATGCTATTGGCCCTTTTTCCCTGCATAGACACCATATATCGCACTTCTCCTTGACAACAACTACCGGATTTTGGACTCGCGGCAAAATCTCAAATAAACTCCGTGACTAAAGCGGGGATTTTATCAAATGGATAGATAAATCTTGACACCGGGTAGAGTTCGAAAACGAGCAAGAAAGTAACTCATACACACAAACTAGTAATAATACAATTATATCGTCACCTTGTCAAGTATTGACAATCGCCCGGTTTTTAAAGTAGACTAGGCACAAATGCAGCATCAGGTTTTGCTTAATCCGCTCCGTTCTTATCTTTGAGGTGAGCTTTATGATTCGGCTGCCGGT
>JAUSGV010000077.1 GCA_030648675.1 Dehalococcoidales bacterium | reverse complement strand
GGTCATACGAGTTTGAAGATTCATCGACTGGATCCGCTTCCGCTCGTACCATGTTGAAGCAACTGGAAACCGATTTCAAGGCGGGCATATTGAGCGAAGAAGACTACCACGCTCAGCAGGACTCGCTGCAGGGTATGAGCATTGGTGCTCTGGATGTAAAAACGGAAGGAGCCTCCGGCCTGGATGATGAGATCGAGAAACGGGTAGCCGGCTTGCGCAGTGGCGGAAAACCTGCGGAGGAAGATGAAATTGAAGAAAAGATTCGGCAATTACGCCGGACCTCAACTGCTGCTGGCAGCCACCCTGCTGCGACCGGTGATATCAGGCAAGCCAAGGCTCGCTATTGCTCTCAATGCGGTGCCAAAGTTCAGCCTGGTAGCCGTTTTTGTACCCGGTGCGGAGAACAACTGACCTAGGGGGATTACATTGTATAAGCGTTTTGCTCTGGTTTTATTGACAGTCGTTTTAATATTAAGCCTGGGTTTGCCGGCATTGGCGCAAACCGCGGGCGGGACCATCTCAGGCCAAATGACTAACGGCACGGCCGGTGGCAGCAGCGTCGGGGATGTTGAAGTTCGACTGGAGACTTATGTTAACTCAATACTAACCGCTAATTCGACTGCCATGACACAGATTGACGGCAGCTTTAAATTCGATGATCTGGTAACTGATCCGCAAAACACCTATCGCCTCGTTTTGCTTTACCAGGAAGTAGACTATTTTAGCAGCAACATTACCTTAGGAGCAGGAGAAAATAGCCGGTCCCAGAATATCACCGTTTACGATTCTACCGATAATACCGATGCTATTGCCGTCGATACGGCCCACACTATCATAGTTCCCGGCGACGGCGAACTTGAATTTACTGTGGTTTACGATTTTGTCAATAACACCGATAAGGCTTATATCGGAACGGGCGATCCGATGGCCAACGGAAAAAAGAAAACCTTAACGTTTTCTGTACCCGCTGATGCCAAAGAAGTCCAGTATGGCGACGGCTTGCAGACAAGTTATGTTTACCCGAGTCATGAAGGCTTCATTGATACCATGGCGGTCTTGCCGGGGGTAAGAGAGATCGTATACGCCTACAAAGTGCCCTATAGCGGCGGCACCTACAATTTCAAGGAGAAAATGAATTATTCCGCTGCCTGGTTCAACCTGCTGGTTCAGGGCACCGGTATCAAAGTGACCTCTAATCAGATGGTCGAACAAGACCCGGTCGATCTGGGGACTGGTACTACGTATCTGTATCTGATCGGACAGAATTTTACCGCCGGACAGATAGTTTCGGCCACTTTGTCCGGACTATCCGGTGAAGTAAACCAAACGTTGATTATTGTCCTTGTTACCCTAGCTCTCGTCCTCGTTCTTGGCGGAGGGCTGGCATACTGGAGAACGCGAACCAGGCGTAAATTGCAGCCTGTCGAAAAGATAAGCGATGTTGTCGACGACGAACAAAGTTTGCTTGTCGAGCTTGCCCGGCTTGATGATGATTTTGCCGCCGGTCGAATTCCGGAAGATGCCTACCGGGTAAAACGCGCCGCAAAAAAAGCACGGCTAATCAAGCTGATGAGTGGCAAGAGAGGCTAGTGGAAATCGATGGCGGACGAACAGGATGCGGCAACCCGTCCGCTGGCTTTCAAAATCCAGGGGTTAACTAAATCATTTGGAATCCGCCGCGCTCTGCGGGACATCGACCTCGAGATTGAATCAGGCAAATCCGTGGTTATTTTCGGGCCGAACGGCGCCGGAAAAACTACTCTCATGAAAATCTTATCCACCGTTATGAATCCCACGTCAGGCACTATTCTGGTAAACGGATTGGACCTTAAAAAGCATGCCTGGGAAATAAGACAGAACATCGGCATCATAACGCACCAGACGTTGCTTTACGGTAACCTGACCGGCTATGAGAACCTTAATTTTTACGGCCGCATGTTTGATGTCCCGGACCTCCAGACGAGGATTCGCGAAATAGTCAGCCTGGTAGGGATGACAGCCCGGCAGCACGATCGAGTGGCGACTTTGTCGAGGGGCATGCAGCAAAGGTTTGCGATTGCCCGCGCTTTATTGCATAAGCCGTCAATTGTGCTTATGGACGAACCGGAGACCGGACTGGATCAGGAAGCGATTCCGTTGTTGTGGAACGCGATGCCTGATGAATCCGGGCGGAGACGAACGATAGTTCTTGTCACGCACAGCCTGGAAAGGGGTCTTGAACTTGGTGACAACGTCATTATTCTGAACCGGGGAAAAATTGTTTTCGAAGGGGTCCGCGAAGCCCTCGATCTGGCTCATCTTCAAGCAACCTACCGGAATAGTACGAGCGTGAGCGTATGAGATTCTGGCAAAAGGTGCTGACCATTGCCTGGAAGGACGCAGTTTCCGAGCTGCGCAGCCGGGAAATTATTTCCTCGGTTTTGGTCTTCACGGTTTTAGTTATCGTCATTTTCAATTTCGCCTTTGGCGCCGACCCGGAAAAGATAGGTTCCGTCGCTCCCGGAATGCTGTGGACCACGTTCGTTTTTGCCGGCATGCTAAGTCTTAACCGCTCTTTTATTTCCGAAAAAGAAAACGGTTGTCTTGAAGGTCTGATGGTCTGCCCTGTGAGCCGCGAGGCGATATATGCGGGAAAGGCATTGAGCAGCTTGCTGTTTATGCTGATCATAGAAGCCATCGCACTACCCGTCTTTGCCGTCCTATTTAACATTCCCGTTATTTCCGTTCAAATCATAGTCGTTACTTTGCTTACGACCATCGGTTTTGTTTCAGTAGGCACACTGTTCTCCGCTCTCGCCGTTAACACGAAAGCACGGGAAATGGTACTGCCTATCTTGTTTCTGCCGATCGTCATTCCGATAATCATCGGCGCCGTCAAAGCCTCTGAACTAGCTTTGGCACATGGGTCGTGGAGCGATATGAGCTCGTGGCTTCAGATAATCCTCGCTTTCGACGTTATTTTAACGGTCGTATCATTTTTGACTTTCGACTTCGTTATTGTAGAATAGAGGTTTCCGGTAAAACCTAAGAGGGAGATTATGAAAAGAAACGCCCTGACCATATCAGCTTTTGTCTTTATGGTGGTGGCTCTCTATCTCGTTTTTATTTACGTCCCTACGGAACAGCAGATGGGAATCGTGCAGAGGATCTTCTATCTTATGGTGCCGGTGGCATGGTTGGCTATGTTGGCCTATGTGATTACGGCCGTGAGCAGTATCCTGTTTTTAACTAAGAAAAACGAAAAGTGGGATACTCTGGCCCGTGCTTCGGGAGAAATCGGGTTAGTTTTTACGCTCCTCACCTGCACGACCGGTGCAACCTGGGCCAAGCCGGTCTGGGGGGTATGGTGGGATTGGGGAACGCCCAGATTGACGTCGTCGTTGATATTATTGTTTATTTTCCTTGCCTATTTCCTGGTGCGTAATCTAGCCTCAGAAGAATATCGAGGTGCTGTGTTCGCTTCGGTCGTGGCGATCGTCGGTCTGGCCGATATCCCCATTATTATTCTATCTACTTCGTTGTGGGGCGGGATGCATCCGCCGGAGTTGATCTTTCAAGCCGGAGGACTTGATCCGAAGATGGGGTTCACCCTCGGAATGAGCATTATTGCGTTTACGTTACTTTATTTCGCTTTGCTCGCGTTTCGAGTATCCCAGCGGAACGATGAGGCAACCCTGAGAATGCTAAAGGACGAAGATTTAATCCAATAACTTTCTCAGTAGAGAGTAGAGCGACCGGGAAAATTGAACGAACGATCCAGAAATCGATAAGGGAGACAGACGAAAATGGAAAACGGGGGCTATTTGCTGGCAGCATTCGTGACGGTATGGGCCGTAGTTTTTATATACGTGCTGTTTTTGTCTGCCAGGCAGGCGAAACTTAAAAAAGAAATTGAAGCTCTAAAACTGGGGCTAAAGGAAAAAACGATAAAATAGACCGGGCCAGGGACTGATGAGAAAAACAAGCGTGGAAAACGCTGAAGCCAAGGTTCCCTATGGCGAGCTCGAACAAAAGACCAGAGAGCTTGCGGCATTTCTTGCGGTCTCCGAGGTGTTAGCTGGAGTTCCTGATCTGGCGGATTTAGATGAGGCTTTGGGTAGAGCACTCGACAAGACGCTGGAAATAATGTGCCAGGATTTTGGCGGCATTATGCTACTCGACGAAAAGACCAATAAGCTGGTCCTTCGTGTATTTCGTGGATTCAGATCTCAGCATGTGGCTTCTTTATGTCCCAAGGTGGGGGAAGGCTTCGCCGGGAAAGTCGTTCAAACCGGACAGTCTCAGATGACTGAAGATATGCTTGCTGATCCTCGCGTGTTGCGCCCCGATTTTGCTAAGAGGGACAAACTGCGGGCTTTCATCAGTGTACCGCTTAGCACCGAGGGTAAAGTCTTTGGGGCTCTGAATATTGCCAGCCGCCGCCGCCGGGGGTTCTCCATTGAAGAGGTGCGTTTGCTGGAAGGCATCGGCCGGCAGATCGCGGCTGCTATCGAGAACGTCAGACTGCATCAAAAGGTAAGGGAGGATAAGGTCAGGCAGGAACTACTGCATGAAACATTCGCGATTCAGGAGGAAGAGCGGCGACGTATAGCTCGCGAGTTGCATGACGAAACCAGCCAGGTTCTTGCCAGTTTAAGCGCTAATCTAGAAGTTGCTGCCCGTATGCTGCCTGAGGATACCGACGAAGTTAAGTCCATTATAAAGAAATCCCAGATTTTGTCGACCAGCATCCTGGAAAGAACCCATAAGCTGATTTATCAGCTTCGTCCCACATTACTTGACGATTTGGGGTTGGTAGCGGCAACCAGGTGGTTGGTAGAAAGCTCGCTGGGAGACGTTGGTGTTAAAGTAGCTTTTAAATTGAAAGGGCGAGAAAGACGATTACCTGCGAAAGTTGAGACCGAGTTGTTTCGCGTGGTTCAGGAAATTGTGGCTAACATTACGCGGCATGCCAGCGCTGATAATGTTGCGGTCGTACTCTTTTTTCATCCTGGCAGAATCACCGTTCGCATCAGCGATAATGGATGTGGGTTCGACGTTAACGAGGCCGTCACTTCAACGAAACGTCCGCGAGGATTGGGTTTGCTGGGAATGCGGGAGCGGATTGAGCTCATAAATGGTACGATTCGTATCGATACCCACCCCGGAGGTGGAGGTACCACGATAGATATCGATATTCCAATAAAGGGAGAAGCTGATGGAAAAGATTAAAATTCTGGTAGTCGACGATCATGCATTAATGCGGGATGGTATTCGGGCTATACTAAAGTTGAGCGGCGACATGGAAGTTATAGGCGAAGCTGCGGACGGCAGGGAGGCATTAGAGCGGGTTCAGGAATTGCAGCCGGACGTAGTGGTCATGGATATCGCTATGCCTAATATGGATGGTATGGAGGCGACCCGGCGCTTAAAAAAGAAGTATCCGAAAATTAAAGTGCTGGCATTGACTCAATATGAAAATAGGGAATACGTCTTTTCGGCGATAAAAGCTGGTGCTGACGGCTATTTACCGAAAAAAGCTGCAGGCTCGGAATTGGGAACGGCGATAAGGGCGCTTAATCGAGGCGAATCGTTCTTGTATCCATCAGCCGCAGCGGCGTTGATTAAAGACTACCTGCGCCAGGCAACGGAGGAGCCCTACGATCAGTTAACGAGCCGGGAGAGAGAGATTCTTAAACTTATTGCAGAGGGCCGTACCAGCCAGGAGATCGCCGATTTGCTTTCCATCAGTCTTAAAACAGCGCTTGGGCATCGGACCAAGATTATGCAGAAGCTCGACATTCATAATCGTACAGAATTGATCAAATACGCCATGCATAAAGGCCTGGTCGTTATGTAATCGTAGCCGGAGTATTTAACGGCAAAATACGCCTAATAATTGCCGGTTAGTTGCGTTTAGCGCGGGATCTGAATTCCGGGGCTAACGACCGTGATAATTTTGACAACAGTAACCCGATATGCTATATTTATCCTTCTTTATAAGCGGAAGTAGATTTCCGCTCGCACGGGGGTTGATTTAATGAAGACGATCCGAATTAAGGAAGAGGTTTGTATCGCTTGCCACCTTTGCGAAGTTTATTGCCGGGTGGCCCATTCACCGGAGCACGACATGATAAAGGCTTATCGGCAGAAAAAGCTGCCGATGTCCAGACTGCGTATCGAAGAGAATCGGCCGGTATCGTTTTCGTTGCGCTGCCGTCATTGCGATGAACCGGGTTGCATGACCGCTTGTCTTACGGGCGCGATACATAAAGACCAGGTAACCGGTAGAGTGGTCGTTGACGAGGAAAAATGCGTCGGCTGTTGGACGTGTATGCTGGTATGCCCCCTGGGGGCAATTCAGCAGGATAAGGAACACCATCGGCAGATTAAATGCGATCTTTGTCACGGTCTCGATACCCCTGCCTGCGTGGCAAACTGCCCCAATGAGGCTCTTGTCCTTATCGAATCGGATACGGGCAATTAGGTTCGGGGGTTTTTATGGCGGGGCGAAAAGATATTGCCATAATCGACTACGGTGCGGGTAACCTGCGCAGCGTAGTTAATGCGATCAGCCGGTTAGGTAATCAGCCTAACGTCACCAGCCGTGCCGCGGATATTGCCAGGGCTAAGGCGGTTATTCTGCCTGGGGTGGGGGCTGCCGCAGCCTGCATGACGGCATTACAGGCTCAGGGAATGGATAGCGCGATTCGCGATGTAATTGCCGAAAACCGTCCTTTCCTCGGCATCTGTCTGGGCTTACAGGTTCTGTTCTCGACCACGGAAGAGGATGGCGGGCAAAAGTGCCTTGGCATATTCTCGGGAAAAGTGAAGAGGCTTCCGGGGCAGGTGAAAATCCCGCACATGGGTTGGAATCAGGTAAAAAAAACGGTTGATCACCCCTTGTTTTACGGTATTCCGGATAACGCCAACTTCTACTTCGTCCACAGCTACTATGCTGACCCCGAAGACAAATCGCTTATAGCCGGTCAGACCGGATACGGCGTCACCATGAGCAGTGTTATTGCCCGCGGTAATATTGTCGCCACCCAGTTTCACCCCGAAAAGAGCGGCGAACTGGGACTCAAAGTTTTTGCCAACTTCATCTCTTTAGTTAAGTAAAAGAAAGAACCAGGCAAATATGTGGAGAATACGATGGCCAAGACAGCAAATTTGAAATACCTGATTATTGGGAACTCGGCGGGAGCCGTTGGAGCCGCCGAAACTATTCGCACGGCGGACCGGACGGGGGCAATAACCCTTGTCTCCGAAGAGCCTTATCCAGCTTACTCGCGGCCGCTTATTTCCAAATATCTGGCCGACAAACGTCCCCTGGAAAAGATGCTCTTCCGTACGGCTGACTTTTACGAGCAGAATAACGTCCAGACATTGTTGGGTAAGACAGTCCTGAAGCTGAATATCGCGGAACGTAATGTCGAAATTC
>JAUSGV010000061.1 GCA_030648675.1 Dehalococcoidales bacterium | reverse complement strand
GTGCAAGGCCCGGCCTCGATCGCCGTTACCGATTCGATAACGCCGTTATCGCGGTATACCCGGGTCATGCCTATCTTTTTACCTAAAATTCCTCTTAACATTTCTAATTACCTGGTCAAGTAAATTTTAAAGCTTAATATCGATTTCTACCCCTGAAGGCAGATTCAATCCGGTCAAGGCATCAACCGTTTTCGATGTCGTTTCGCCGATATCGATTAACCGGCGATGAGTACGAATTTCAAATTGCTCCTGGGAATCCTTATCGATGAACGGCCCGCGGATAACGCTGAACTTTTTGATGTGCGTCGGCAGCGGTATCGGGCCCGAAACAACGGCCCCGGTCCTCTCGATAGCATCCACGATCTGCTCTGCCGCCTGGTCCACGAGTTTGTGGTCGAAACCCTTGATTTTAATACGAATCTTTTGTTTAGGCACGCTTGGTGGCCCCCGTCTTTTCTACAATTTCTTGTGCCAGGTTCGCTGGCAATTCCTGATATCTGAAAAACTCCATTGAATAGGTTGCCCGGCCCTGAGTGGCCGATCGCAGGCTCGTCGAGTAACCGAAGGTTTCCGCCAGCGGGACTGTTGCATGGATAGTCGACATCTCGCCGCGGGCCTCCACCGAACCGATCTGGGCGCGCCGGCTGCTCAGGTCGCTGATGATGTCGCCGAGATATTGTTCGGGCGACACAACCTCGAGTTTCATGATCGGCTCAAGCAATACCGGTTTAGCTTTGGCGACACCCTCTTTAAGTGCCATAGAACCGGCGATCTTGAATGCCATTTCTGACGAATCGACTTCGTGGTAGCTGCCGTCGACGAGGGTTACGCCGATGTCGACCAGCGGATAACCTGCCATCACGCCGCCTTCCATGGCCTCTTTAACGCCGGACTCGATAGGGGCCACGAAATTTCTGGGTATGGCGTTACCCTTAAGCTTCTCGGTGAAAAGGAATCCGGCACCGGGCTCACGCGGCTCTATCTCCAGCCAGCAATGGCCGTACTGGCCGTGACCGCCGCTTTGGCGGATGAACCGGCCTTCAGCGCGGACAGTTTTGGTGATCGTCTCCCGGTAGGCTACGCGCGGCGGGCCGACCTTGGCTTCGACGCGGAATTCGGTCTGCATGCGGCGAACGAAGACGTCGAGATGAAGTTCGCCCATTCCGGATATGACCGTTTGTCCGGTCTCCTTGTTGTAAGTAACCCTAAAGGTGGGATCTTCTTCAGCCAGTTTATGCAGAGCTTCGCCCATTTTGTCCTGGTCGGCTTTCGTTTTCGGTTCGATAGCGACCGATATGACCGGTTCGGGGAAGCGGATTGATTCGAGAAGTATAGGTTCCTCCTGAGAGCACAGCGTATCGCCGGTAAAGGTAGCTTTTAAGCCGAGAGTAGCGGCGATAGAACCGGCTCCGGCCTCTGCCATTTCCTCGCGGCGGTTCGCACGCATCAGGAGCAGGCGGCCGAGTCGTTCTTTCTTGCCGCTGGTAGCGTTAAAAATAGTTTCCCCTTCTTTGACCTTACCGGAATAAACCCGGAAGTAGACTAATCGTCCGACGAAGGGGTCGGAAACTACTTTGAAAGCAAGAGCGGCGAAGGGAGCGTCGTCATTTACCGGTCTGGCGACCTTCAGCCCCGTCTTGGTATCGATGGCCTGAACCGGCGGCATATCCAGAGGAGACGGCAGGAAATCGCCGACGGCGTCGAGCAGTGTCTGAATACCGCGGTTCCGTAATGCCGTACCGCAGATGATCGGTACACCCTTGTTTGCCAGGGTTACCCTTCTTAAAGCTTGCTTCAGTTCCGCGTCGGTGATGTCATGTCCCTCAAGATAACGGTTCATGAGTTCGTCATCCAGCTCGGCCGTTCTCTCCACAAGGTACTTGTGGGCTTCGACACATCTGGCCTTTTCGTTCTCCGGAATTTCGCCTTCGATGGGTGGGCTGCCGGGTTCGCCGTCGAAACGTATAGCACGGCTGTTGATCACGTCGAGGACGCCCTCGAAGTTTTCTTCGGCGCCGAGCGGCAATTGTATCGGCAGCGGCTTGGCGTGTAATCTTTCTTCGATCATAGCGATGGTGTGCTCGAAATTGGCGCCGACGCGGTCCATCTTGTTGATGAAACAAATTCTGGGAACATGGTAGCGGTCGGCTTGCCGCCAGACCGTTTCCGATTGAGCTTCGACACCGGAGACGCCGTCGAAAACGACTACGCCGCCGTCCAGTACGCGAAGACTTCGCTCTACCTCTGCGGTGAAATCGACGTGTCCGGGGGTATCGATGATGTTGATGTGCTTATCGCCCCAGTTGCACGTGATAGACGCCGCGGTGATGGTGATACCGCGTTCGCGCTCTTGGTCCATCCAGTCCATGGTGGTTGTGCCTTCATGGACCTCTCCCATCTTGTAGATGGTTCCGGTATAGAACAATATTCTTTCGGTGACAGTTGTCTTTCCGGCATCGATGTGTGCGATGATACCGATATTGCGCACGTTCGCGAGTGCCGAAAGTTCAGTTCCGATTTCTTTTTCTGATCTAATTGTCATTTGCACCGTTTTTGCACCATGCCATCCTGCTGATTAGCTTGTGGCCAGTATTTTTACCACCGGTAATGAGCAAAGGCTCGATTCGCCTCGGCCATCCGGTGGGTATCGTCGCGCTTCTTTATCGTCGCGCCCTCGCCCTTGGCGGCGTCTCTGAGTTCGCTGGCGAGTTTTTCCGCCATCGACTTGCCGCTGCGGGCCTTTGCGGCCGCTATTATCCAGCGGAAAGCCAGCGAAATCCCTCGTTCCGGACGTACCTCTATAGGTACCTGATAGTTGGCACCGCCGACGCGGCGGGATTTGACTTCCAATTGAGGAGTGGCATTTCTGACTGCCTGTTCCAGCACACCGACGGGTGCTTTCGATTCTCCTTGTTCTATCGTGGTCAACGCGCCGTAAACGATCCTTTCGGCCGTGCTCTTCTTGCCGGACTTCATGATCCGGTTGATCAGTTCGGACACGATGACGTTCTGATATTTTGCATCGGGCGTTATTTTATTTTTCGTCGGTCGATTGCGCCGTGACATTGTTCCTCCTAGGCAGCTTCGGTAGCAGCCGCGCCTTTAGTTCTCTTGGTCCCGTAGCGGCTACGTCCCTGTTTGCGGTTGTTTACGCCGGTGGCGTCCAGTGCACCGCGGATAATGTGATAACGAACACCCGGTAGATCAGGTACGCGTCCGCCGCGAATCAGGACGACGGAGTGTTCCTGTAATTCGTGTCCTTCGCCAGGGATATACGCGGTGACTTCCATTCCGTTGGTCAACCGTACGCGGGCAATCTTGCGTAAGGCCGAATTCGGTTTCTTCGGCGTCATCGTCTTTACCTGGAGGCAAACACCGCGCTTCTGCGGTGAGCCTTTGCCGGAGACCATCCTGTTTTTCAAAGCATTGAAGCTAAAGCGGAGAGCTGGCGCTTTGGTCTTTTTCGTCAGTTTTATGCGGCCTTTTCGGACTAGTTGATTAATTGTCGGCACCCGATTTCTCTCCTTTTAGACATTAAAATGGATGAGCCAAGCTCATCCATTTAACCCCGGCTGACCGAATTTTATATTCAATCTACCGGACAAATGCTGAACAAGCGACAAACAAAGATGAAGTCTATCACAGGCAGTTTAAGGGTGTCAATAGCATCCGAGATTGGCTTCACCAGGTGGTCTGACGCCCCGACGCCTTGACTCCATTCGACATTGATTGTAAGGCTCTTAGACGGGTGAAGTCAAGGTCTATATCAACGGTTCCGCGGTGACCGCTTGGCACGTTATCACCGCCCTCTCACTCGCCTGCGAAAAGGGTGTGGATTCTATCTTTGGGTAATTCAATCGACGCCGGCCAGTCCTCGCTGGAAACGGAGGGCCGGCTGGAAAATATTTTCCAGCCGGCCCATAAAGTTTAAATGATTTAAGCGGACAGAATAGTAAGATGCGTCTTACATTCCGGCCGCGGCCAGGATGTCGACTACCAGCTTTTCTCTGCCGATAGCCATGATATGGATCCCGTCGCAGATGTTTTCGTCCTTGAGAGTTTTGATGGTGCGGCCGGCAATCTCGATGCCTTTTTGCAAAGCCTTACCCTTCTCGGCGCCCGCCAGTTCGTCGATAAGCGGCTGAGGGACGAAGATTCCCGGAACATTGGCATTCATATACTGTGCCATTTTTGCCCCGGTAAGCAGCACCATGCCCGCCATGATTTTTACTTTGAACTGGCGAGCATATTTCATAAAATTCTTTAAATTATTGATATCATAAACGGCCTGTGTCTGGAAAAACTCGGCGCCAGCGTCTACTTTCTTCTTGAATTTATGCAGCTGCGGTTCAATTGGATGTGCTTCCGGTGTGACGACGGCTCCTGCACAAAACTCCGGAGCTCCGTTCAGGTCATTTCCCCCAAGGTCCTTTCCGGATTGCAGAGTCCGGATCGTTTTTAGTAACTGGACCGAATCCAGGTCGAAGACACCCTTGGCTTGTTTATGGTCGCCAACCGTAATGGAATCGCCGGTCAGGCATAAAACGTTTTTTATACCTCGTGAATAGGCGAAAAGAAGGTCGGACTGAAGTGCCAGACGGTTGCGGTCGCGGCAGGTCATCTGTAAGACCGCTTCCCCACCCCGTTCCTGGATCAAAAGGCATCCTCCCAGGGAAGGATAGCGCATGGCCGAGCTCTGATTATCGGTTACATTGAGAGCGTCAACCTTGTCCTTGAGCAGATCGATGTTGTGCGTCATCTCGTCGAGATTAACCCCTTTAGGCGGGCCAATCTCGGCGGTAACAATAAATTTGCCAGAGTTGAGAGCTTCCCGGAATGGTGTCGGCATGGCGTCGTCTCCCTATTTAACTCTTTGTTACTCTTCCCGGCGTTACTACAGCCTGGTGATTACGCGGCGGATTATATTTGTCGAAAAGATCAAGCCTTCCCTGCTTATCCAGCCTTTGATAAATAAGCGTCCAAGCACAATCTTTCTCCGGACTGACTTCACATTTACCATTATTGGTACCGCCGCACGGACCGTTAAGCAAGCCTTTGGCACACCTGGTCACCGGGCAGACTCCGCCGGTCTCGGCAAGCAGACAATTGCCGCAAGCCCGGCACCGCTCCACCCAAACGCCTTCGGATTCGGTTATGCCGATGAAGTCGGTATTAAGTGCAGGAATTATGGGCATAGGTGCAACCACGTCGGATACAAGCTGCACCCCGGCGCCGCAGGCCATCGACAGAATAGCGTCGAATTTCCGGGCATTTTCGACTACCGGTTCGATGAACTCTTTGTCACACTGCCGCGTGATAGTCGCCTGTCCGATTTCAACATCTTTGCCCGCAAGCTTGTTCGCTACTCTCAGCTCGCTGGCCAGGATTTCTACTTCCTTTTCGCCACCGGCCATGCACACGCTGACACAGGTGCCGCAGCCCAGAATGAGTACCTTTTTGTATTGGCCAATTTTGTCTTTTATTTCATTAAATGGTTTTCTTTCACCAACTATCATTTTGCTTTAACAATCTCCTTTTTCAAAGGATTCGGCCCCAGTTTACGTGCCCTCTCCGTCATTTCGTTGGCGGCTTTGGCAAACAAAGGGGCGTTTGAGGCGCTGATATGGAACATCTCAAGACGCTCCGGCTCTAACCCCATTTCCTTCAACAGGCGCTTCGCAATCGCTACTTTCTGTTTGGCTCTCAAGTTTCCTTCCAGAAAATGACAGGCTCCTTCTTCACAGCCGGCGACGTAGACGGCGTCAGCCCCGTCTTCAAACGCTTTTAGCAGGTGGATTATATCGACTCGGCCGGTACACATGAGCTTCACAATACGCACGTTAGGGGCGTACTCAAGGCGCATGGAACCGGCGAGGTCAGCCGCCGAATATGCACAGTAATGACAGCAGAACGCTACAACTTTAGGTTCAAAAACATCGACCATTTTATTTCTTCCTTAAAAAGTCACACTCAGGACGGCGGTCTTAGCCGAAATTTGCGCATCCGAGTAGTGCTGCAGCTTTATCGCTTTACGCGGGCAAAGACTGGCGCAAATACCGCAGCCCTGGCATGCTGCCGCCTCGATGTAAGCCACACCGTCCTCA
>JAUSGV010000054.1 GCA_030648675.1 Dehalococcoidales bacterium | reverse complement strand
CGCCGGCTATATTCAACCGTGGGCAGCAATAATTATCGGTGCGGTGGCGGCTGTCATATCTTACTATGTGATGCTCTTCCGGTCGAAAAAGATGGGCGTTGATGAATCCCTTGATGTTTGGGCATGCCATGGGATCGGCGGCACTTGGGGAGTCATTGCCACCGGTATTTTTGCCACTACAGCGGTTAACCCGGCTGGAGCCAACGGTTTGATATACGGCAGCGGGACACTATTGGGTAAACAGTTTCTGGCGGCAGCCGTGGTCTGGGTATTTTCCTTCGGTATGAGCTGGATACTGGCAAAAATAGTCAAAGCCGTTATCGGCATCCGGGTAAATGAGGTAGAGGAAAATGTCGGCCTCGATATTTCACAGCACGGCGAAAAAGCCTACGGAGGCATGCCGTAATTCTACTTTTGGGGCTACTTCTTTGTAACATAGTTGTAACAATACCGTAATATCGCAGAAATAAATCGGCGATAGACTTGTACTATTACAACTTGGCAAAGAGGTGAAAATATGACAGTGGACACAGGTAACACAGCTTGGATTCTTGTCTCGTCAGCTCTGGTGATGCTCATGACACCCGGGCTGGCCCTTTTCTATGGAGGCATGGTCCGTAGAAAGAATGTTCTTTCGACAATCATGATGAGCTTCGCTATTCTGGCCCTGGTAGGTATTCTCTGGGTCGTCTATGGCTACAGTCTGAGCTTCGGTCCGGATAAAGGGGGGATTATTGGCGGACTCGACTGGTTTGGACTGAGTGGTGTCGGACAGGATCCGTCCTCGACCTATGCCACCACCGTGCCCCATCTGGCGTTCATGATATACCAGGCGATGTTCGCCATTATTACGGTGGCCCTCTGGACCGGCGCCGTTGTGGAACGGATGAAGTTTAGTGCTCTGATGCTACTATCCGTTTTATGGTTGACCTTTGTTTATACCCCGGTTGCCCACTGGGTGTGGGGCGCCGGCGGTTGGCTGGCGAAAATGGGAGCTCTTGATTTCGCCGGTGGTACCGTCGTCCACATCACCGCCGGTGTTTCTGCCTTAGCCATTGCGATGGCGCTCGGCCCCAGAAAGGGTATTCGCGAAAAAGAGCCCATGGAGCCGAACAGCATTATATTGGTTGTCATCGGGGCGGCATTGCTCTGGTTCGGGTGGTTCGGGTTCAACGCGGGCAGTGCCCTGACCGCTGGAGGGCTGGCTTCCAACGCCTTTGTTACTACTAACACCGCTGCTGCGGCTGCCGGGTTGACCTGGATGCTGCTGAGCTGGTTCCACCGCCGCCCGTCCCTCCTTGGTACCGCCACGGGAGCGGTTGTCGGATTGGTGGCCATCACGCCGGCTGCCGGTTTCGTGCAGCCCTGGGCGGCTTTACCCATCGGCGCTATCGCCGCAATACTTTCTTACTACATGATGGTGTTCCGTGCCCGGAAAATGGGGGTTGATGAAGCTCTCGATGTTTGGGCCTGTCACGGTATCGGCGGTACCTGGGGTGCCCTGGCTACCGGAATTTTTGCCACTCTCGCCGTTAATCCGGCCGGCGCTAATGGATTGCTTTCGGGTAATCCCATGCTGTTTGTCAAACAGTTGGTTGCGGTATTGGTAGTCTGGGGCTTTTCTTTTGGTATGACCTGGATTCTGGTCAAAGTAGTCAACGCCGTTGTCGGCCTCAGGGTGACCGAAATGGAGGAAAGGGTTGGCTTGGACATATCGCAGCATGGGGAAAGGGCTTATGGAGGAGAACTTTAATGAAGAAAGTTGAAGGTATCATCAGGGAAGAAAAACTCGAAGCGGTCAAGAAAGCTCTTGAGGATAAAGGCTTTATTGGTCTCACCGTGACCCAGGTCAGCGGCCGGGGACAACAGAAGGGGATTTCTTTGCAATGGCGGGTGGGGGAATACCGGGTAGACCTTTTGCCGAAAATAAAGATAGAAGTTGTGGTAAGCGATAAAGACTGCCCCACCGTCATGGAAACTATCTGCGAAGCCGGCCGGACTGGTTCTTTCGGCGACGGCATGATATTCGTGATGCCTGTAGAGCAAATTTGCCGCGTTAGAACCGGAGAAAGTGGGGAGGCGGTCTTGACAAACCATAACAAACAATCGTTAACTGAAGCAATATAAAATAGGAGATGTTCACGATGAGCCATACGCACGAAAATAAAATGACTGCTCTGGTAGAAATTTATGGAAGCGATGTCTTCAATGACTCGGTCATGCGCCAGAGTCTGCCGAAGGATGTTTATCAGTCATTGCGTAAGACAATTGAAGAGCAGGTGCCACTCGACCCGAAGGTTGCAGATGTCGTTGCCTCGGTGATGAAGGACTGGGCGATAAGTAAAGGGGCGACCCATTTCACCCATTGGTTCCAGCCGATGACCGGCATTACCGCGGAGAAGCATGACGCTTTCATTTCGCCGACTGCTGACGGCCGCGTCGTCATGGAGTTCTCCGGCAAGGAGTTGATCAAAGGCGAACCGGACGCTTCTTCGTTCCCGTCCGGCGGACTGCGTGCCACGTTCGAAGCTCGTGGATATACCGCGTGGGATTGCACCTCGCCGGCTTTCGTCAAGGACGGCAGCCTTTATATCCCGACTGCCTTTGCCTCTTACACCGGCGAAGCTCTGGACAAGAAGACTCCCCTGCTCCGCTCCATGGATGCTATGAACCGTCAGGCTCTAAGGGTACTCCGGATTCTTGGCAATAAAACTACTCAGCGGGTCACGACAACGGTCGGTCCTGAGCAGGAGTATTTCATTATCGATAAGAAGTTGTTCGACCAGCGTGAGGACTTAATCCTGACCGGCCGTACGCTTTTCGGGGCCAAGCCTCCCAAGGGACAGGAGATGGAAGATCACTACTTCGGCCATATTAAAGACCGGATTGCCGCTTTTATGTCCGATTTGGACACAGAGTTATGGAAGCTGGGCGTTTCTGCCAAGACCAAGCATAACGAGGTCGCACCGGCGCAGCATGAACTGGCTTTAATTTTCAGTACTACCAACATCGCCACCGACCACAACCAATTGACGATGGAGACCATGAAGAAAATCGCCCTGCGGCATGGGCTTGTCTGCTTACTCCATGAAAAACCATTTGCCGGCATCAACGGTTCCGGTAAACACAACAACTGGTCGATGGCTACCGTTGAAGGACAGAACCTGCTGGAGCCCGGAAAGACACCACATGAAAATATCCAATTCCTCCTCTTCCTTAGCGCGATCATCAAAGCCGTCGATGATTATGCAGACCTGCTGCGTGTCTCCTGCGCCAGTCCGGGTAACGACCATCGGCTGGGAGCCAATGAAGCACCGCCGGCCATCATCTCGATTTTCCTCGGCGAACAACTGACAGACATTCTAGATCAAATCGAAGCAGGCGGCGCCACCAAGAGCAAATCAGGGGGTATCATGAATTTGGGCACTAATTCGTTGCCCTCACTGCCCAAAGATACCACCGATCGTAACCGTACGTCGCCCTTCGCGTTCACCGGTAACAAGTTCGAGTTCCGCATGGTCGGTTCGATGCAATCGATTGCTCAGGCTAATTTCACTCTGAATACTATCGTCGCCGAAAGTCTCTGCCAGTTTGCCGACCGGCTCGAAAAGTCCAAAAACGTCCCGAAAGAAATCAGCGCGATCATCTTTGAAACGATTAAAGACCACAAGCGTGTCATCTATAACGGTAATAACTACTCCGAAGAATGGGTCAAAGAGGCTAAAAAGCGCGGACTGCCGAATATCCACTCCGCGGTCGAAGCGTTCGCAGCCATCTGTGCGGAAAAGAACCTGGCTTTAATGGAAAAGCACGGAGTCCTTTCCCGTATCGAGATGGAAGCCCGTTGCCAGATACAATATGAGATTTACAGTAAGACGATCAACATTGAAGGCCAGACCATGGTCGAGATGTCCAAGCGTCAAATCCTGCCTGCCGTCATCGGATACAAGACAGACCTCGCATCCTCGATCGATAGTATCCTTGCGGTCGGAGGCAATGCTGAGATAGAGAAAGAATTGTTCAACAAGATAAGTGAATCGTTGATATCGTTCAGCTCAAATCTGGCTAAACTCGAGAAAGCAATAGATACCGCAGCAAGCCTGCACGGAGACACCAAGGCTCAGGCTATTTCTTACCGTGATGGTGTATTTAAAAAGATGGGCGAACTGCGTAAAGATGCCGACACGCTCGAGACCATGGTCGGTGCCGAATACTGGCCGATGCCTACGTACTCAGAACTGCTGTTCAATGTTTAAACGGACTCGGGATACGGGGGCTTTGCTCCCTTATCTGTACGAGTTACGTCACTGCGACGATATCTAAGCTGCAACAGGTTTAAAAAAGGGGCTTCGGCAAAGGAGTCCCTTTTTGTGTTTATCCTTCGGTGCGGTCCGGGGAAAGTGGTATGGTATAATTTCGATGGAAATATTGAGTCGAAAAGGAGGGCAAATGGCTCGACGGGAAAAGACAAGCAGGCAGGAAGCGAAAGAATACGTTCTCAAGATTGCGCGAGAGCACGGCGTCAAGTTTATCCGGCTCTGGTTCAGTGACATCCTGGGCATGCTTAAGAGTTTTGCCATTACCGTCGCGGAATTGCCGCGAGCGCTGGAAGAAGGCATGGGCTTCGACGGTTCATCTATCGAGGGTTTTGCCCGCATCGATGAAAGCGACATGATAGCATTGCCCGATCCCGATACTTTTCAATTACTTCCGTGGAGGCCGCAGGAACGGCACGGAGTTGCCAGGATGTTCTGCGATATCCTCAAGCCGGGCGGCGAACCTTTTGACGGTGACCCACGACTTGCCCTGAAGCGCAATCTGAAGCGTGCCGCCGACCTTGGTTACATATATTACGTCGGCCCGGAACTTGAGTACTTTTATTTTAAAGATGCCCAGGGCACGGTGCCTCTGGATGTCGGCGGCTACTTCGACATGATGCCTTTGGATATGGCTAGTGATATAAGACGGGACACTGTTCTCACTCTGGATGAGATGGGCATCGACGTGGAGTATTCCCATCACGAGGTAGCCCCCAGCCAACACGAGATAGATATGAGGTACACCGATGCCTTGACTATGGCCGATAGCGTAATGACCTACCGTTTGGTGGTGAAGGAAATTGCCATGAAGCACGGTGTCTACGCCTCCTTTATGCCCAAGCCTATGTCCGGCATCAACGGCAGCGGAATGCACGTCCATCAGTCGCTCTTCAAGGGCAAAAGAAATGCCTTTTTCGATGCCAAAGATAAATACTTCCTGTCTAAAACGGCCAGGTGTTTCATCGCGGGATTGCTGAAGCACGCCCCGGAGATAACCGCGGTAACGAGCCAGTGGATCAATTCCTACAAGCGGTTGGTGCCGGGCTATGAGGCCCCCGTCTACCTGTCCTGGGCGAGACGGAACCGGGCCGATCTTATTCGTGTTCCGGAATATAAGCCTGGACGGGAAGAGGCAACCCGGATTGAATACCGCTCGCCTGACCCGGCCTGCAACCCTTATCTTACTTTCTCGGTCATGCTTGCTGCAGGACTGGAAGGGATTGAAAAAAATTACGAAGCCCCGGAACCGGTCGAAGAAAACGTGTACGAGATGAGCGAAGAAAAAAGAAAAGCGCGCGGTATTAACACTTTGCCTGCCAGTCTTGACGAAGCCATCCAGCTTACAGAGAAGAGCAAAGTGGTGAGAAAAGCACTGGGCGACCATATTTTCAACGCTTTTATCAAGAACAAGAAGATAGAGTGCGACCTATACCGGACACAGGTGACCGATTACGAATTGAAACGTTATCTACCTATTCTGTAGTAAAAACAAGGGGTAAATACCATCGTACCAAAATCCACTCCCGATGCGGAAAGAAAGATAATCACCATCCTCAAGGTATTAAGCGAATCGTCCGAGCCGTTGGGCTCGGTAACGATTGCCCGCGAACTTGAGCGCCACGGTATCTTTCTTAGCGAAAGAGCGGTGAGGTATCACCTCAAGATTACCGACGAAGAAGGGTTTACCCAGCCCGCCGGTCATGACGGCAGGATGCTTACTCCGCAAGGTCTGGAAGAGCTCAGGATGGCGCTTGCCCCGGATCAGGTCGGGTTTATACTCGAAAAGTTGGAGCTTTTGGCCTTCCGGACGACCTTCGATCCGGAAAAATTGGCAGGGCTGCTTCCCATCAATACCTCGTTGTTTAACAAAAGCCGGTTCCCCGAAGCATTGCGGGCTATGAGCGATACTTTCAAAGCCGGGATCTGCGTCAGCGACCTCGTTGCCGTGGCGGCGGAAGGTGAAAAGCTGGGTTCGGTCGTCGTTCCCGAAGGAAAAGTCGGGCTGGCGACGGTCTGTAGTGTCACCACCAACGGCGTATTACTGAAAGCCGGGATTCCGATTGAATCCAGATTTGGCGGAGTACTTGAAGTTCGCGATGCCAAACCGAGACGCTTTGTCGCCGTTATCAACTACAACGGGACGTCTCTCGACCCTTCGGAACAATACATTCGCGCCCGTATGACCAGCGTCAACCAGGCAGCACGTACCGGCAACGGCAAGATTTTAGCCAATTTCCGTGAAATCCCTGCTCCGGCACGAGCTTTGGTCGAGAAAAAAATAGCCCAGCTTAAAAAAGCCGGCATAGGCGGCATTTTTGCCCTCGGTAATACCAGCGAACCGATATGTCAGATTGCGGTCGGCGTCAATCGTGCGGGTATGGTATTGTACGGCGGGCTGAACCCGGTAGCGGCTGTCGTCGAAGCTGGTATTGAAGTCGAAAACATTGCCGAGAGCGGCCTGCTCGATTTCCGTCTGCTCAAGAGCTTTTGGAAGCTTTCAGACGAATACAGGTCAGAATAGGTCCCTCGCTTAATTCTCTTCGTTCGACCGGAACGCGTTTGGTCGACGAACTTCGCATTACCAGATAATACGTTAAATACAACCTGAACTTCACCCTGTGAGCTTGTCTCCACAGGGTTTTTGTTTTTCGGGTTCCTCTATTCCGGGTTTGGGGGAAGCACTTTATGATTAAATTTTGCAGAACTTGCGGTTACTACCGCCGTCCCTATCCTAGTCACCGGAGGTGCTCCAGCAACATCTGCAGCTCCCGCCCCCGGGAGGAGGGCTTCCCTTATTGTCGTTTAAGCTGTAATATTGACGAGTATCTGTTGTGGGGATTAAATTTGATAAATCACAATTGTATCCCGGAAGGATAATAGCGGGAAGCAATAATGAAAATCCAGAAGTCTATTGAAATCGCGACTCCCGCGGATAAAATTTGGCCGTTCTTGATTGAACCGGCGAGTGTTATGAAGTGGTGCTGTAACGTCGAAAAAATAATCCTCCATAACGATGAACGAAACCACGGCCTGGGCGGAAAATTTTATTTAGAGGAAAGGGCCGTTTGGAGAGTGTTGAAGTTGCATTTCGTGGTTACCGAATTCGAAGTCAACCGCAGCTTTGCTTTTAAGATGGTCTCGGGAGACCTCGTGAAGGGTTATGAGCAGAAATATACTCTCGAACCTTATCCACTTGGCACCAGGCTTACTTGTTTTGAGCACGTCACCTTACCTTTGGGTATCATGGGTAAGGCTGCCGGGCTTTTAAGAAAGCCTATTTCCGAAGCCCGCGTAAACAAGATGCTGATCAATTTAAAGAGTCTGGGCGAGGAATAAGACTCACCCTATCATCGCTCTGGCTTTACTTACTCGCTCTGGCTAAAGGTACTTTTCTCTCGAAAGGGCGCACTTTTTGCGGGAGAATTATCAATGTGGCGATGGAAGCGATTGCCATTATAATTGCCGCCACCGTTAGACCGTGGGTCATCCCATAAACGAAAGCATGATCGGCCTTATCGATTATCAGCACGGAAATTTGTTGATCAGGCACGCTTTGAGCGACCAAATGGGCACTCTGTATCCCGTTGCGTACCGCTTCAACCGACTGCGGCGGCACTTGTGCCGGCCACTGCGCGGCGTTTACCTGTTGAATGTAACCCGAATTCATTAATGTTCCCAGTACAGCCACCCCCAAAGCCCCACCTATCTGTCTTGTCGTGTCGTTCATGGCGGATCCTATTCCGGCCTCCTCAACCGGTATCGACCCCATGATGGAGTTAGTAGCCGGGCTCATCGTCAGGCCCATACCGAGAGCCGTCATGCACATCCCGAGAACTATCGACGGGTAGGACGTATTCACATCGGCGATTAGCGCAAAATACAGGAAGCCGCTGCCGGTCAAGAGGATACCCAGAGCAACGGTAAACTTGGTGCCGATCAATCTGGCTACACGGGACGAATTAGCGGCAGTTATTGCCAGCACCAGGGCGTTAGGCAACAGACGCACACCCGACTCCAGGGGAGAATAGCCTAGAACGGATTGAAAGTATTGACCCAGAAAAAAGAAACTGCCGAACATCCCGAAGAATACCAGTGTCAGGGCAATATTGGCCCCGGTAAAAGAAGGGTTTTCGAAAAAGTCCAGGCGCAGCATGGCGTGTTTGCTCCGGTTTTCCACGATGGCGAAAATGGTCAGCAATACCACCGCCCCGCCAAAAGCCAATAACGCGTGCGGTGCCGTCCAGCCGTCCATTCCGGCCGCGATTATCCCGTACACCAGCGCGAAAAGTCCGGCGATAGAGAGCAGCGCCCCGGGGATATCCAATCGGCGGGCATGCTCTGATTTTGAATTTTGGATGAAGAAATAGCCTCCGATGAGCCCTATGGCGGCCACCGGCAGGTTGATGTAAAACACCGAACTCCAATTGAAATGGTTCAGCAGCCATCCGCCGACCAGCGGCCCGATGCCTATTCCCAGACCGAAGGTTGCCGACCATATGGCAATAGCCTGCGCCCGCTCTTTGTTATCCCGGAAAGTGGCGGTGAGGGTAGAAAGCGTCGAAGGCATTATCAAAGCCCCTCCGATGCCCATAAAACCGCGCATCACCATCAGCATCCCCGTCGAAGTCGATAAAGCCGCACCCAGGGAAAAGAGGGCGAACACGATAAGGCCGAGCTGTAATGTTCGCTTCCGCCCGATATGGTCGCCGATCGATCCTGATGTCAGCAGTAAGCCGGCGAATACCAGCACATAGACGTCGACTATCCATTGCAGGTCGCTGGCATGCGCGCCAAGGTCCCTGGCAATAGACGGAAGAGCCAGATTCAGTACGGTATTATCCAGTGCGATGACTAATAAAGAGATATTAAGGAATATAAGTGCGATCCAACGGCGCCGGTACCATTTTGATTGCTCCACTATCTAAGCCTCATCACTCATGTCAAATCGAATTAAACGTCGTGCTGCTCGGCCCCCACAAAAGTAAGGACGATGCAGATGCCGGCTTTGAGCTGTCCAGTAGCACCATAATTTTCTTGGACATTACTTTCCTACGCATCGTTCGGCTCCCGAAATTGTCTAAACACATTACCATAGCATAAACCGGCTAATCAAAGGGACCGGCCCACGGGATGCTTCTGAAGGTGTTGTTGTCAAGGGAAAATGTCACCCTAATTGTTAAGGGAATCTGTCACCATCCATAATTAACTTCTCACCGGTAGCAATCGGCGTCGCCAGGGGTGGTCAGCCGCAGGTCGAGCCGGGTGCGTCTGTAACTGAGGTCT
>JAUSGV010000053.1 GCA_030648675.1 Dehalococcoidales bacterium | reverse complement strand
CGCCGGGAAAAAGGACATCCCGACGCGGATGAAGTCTACCGGCTCGCACGTGAGAAACAGCCGCATATCAGCTTGTCGACAGTATATCGTACTCTACAGACGCTCAAGGGACTGGGGTTGGTGGAGGAGGTACACTTCGATGAGACGCATCACCACTATGAGACGAAACCTGCCGGCGAACACTGCCACCTGCTCTGTCTCGGCTGCGGTAAGATTATCGAGTTCAAGTACCCGCTGGCTCTAATGGTAAAAGTGAATGTGCCCGATGCGAAAAATTTTGACATCGTTGGCAGCGAAGTCAGACTGACAGGTTATTGTGCTAATTGTCGTAAAAATCGAAAATAATTTTTTTAACATTATTAATGCAAATGAGACGCATTAGTAAAAAGGTTAAGCGATAAACAAGGAGGAAACATGACAGCGGCGTTAATCATCACACTTCGAGAGGGCATAGAAGCAGCCCTCGTTTTGGGAATCATTTTGACCTACCTCAGGCGGACAGGGATGACATCTTTGAACCGTTACGTTTATTGGGGGCTCGGTCTGGCTGTTGTCGTGAGCTTGATTCTCGGTATAGTTCTGCAAATGATCGGTTTCGACCCGGAAAATGAGTATCTGGAAGGCACCCTGATGGGAATCGGCGGCATATTTGTCGCCGGCATGGTGCTGTGGATGTGGCGTACCGCGAAAAATATCAAACGCCACATGGAAGCCAGGATGGACAATATTGTCACCGAAAGTGCCGGTTCCCGGGGGGCCGCCATCGGTTTTCTTGCCTTTAGTTTCTTTATGGTAGCTAGAGAAGGTGTTGAGACGGTGCTTTTCCTGGCGGCCGCTACATTTGGGCGGACCGGGATTCTCGACTTAATCGGCGGAGTGCTTGGAATTTCTCTGGCAGCACTCTTCGCCATCCTTTTCATTCGCGGGAGCTTGAAGATAAACCTGGGTCGTTTTTTCACTGTGACTTCTATCGTTCTACTTATTCTTGCTGCCAGGCTTCTGGCAGGCAGCGTCCATGAATTTGCTGAAGTTGGACTCCTTCCCATGTCGCGGAATGTCATGCAGGTACTTGGCTTTTTTGTACGCGGGCAGACATCTTCGTTGATTGTAACTGGATTGATTATCATCCCTATTCTCTTTATGCTTTGGGACTTTCGTAAACCCGTTACCGCCGTTGCTGCTCCGGAAGAGAACTCTGCGGAACGGCGAAAACGGCAGGCCGCGCTACGCTTGAATAGAATAAATCAATTGGGACTGGTCGTTACCGCCGGTGTTGTCGTGCTTGCCATCGCCTCCGAGGCCTTTGCGGTAAGTCCCTTTCTTGATCCTGCTCCTCAGCCGGTGATATCGGAAAAAGAAAACGAAATACGAATATCCGTCGCTGATTGGGAAAAAGGATTTTTGCAAAAGTTTTCTTATCAGGTTTCTGTTGGGGAAGTCCGTTTCCTTGCCGTAAAACTGGAAGACGGCACGATAGCTACTGCGCTGGATGCCTGCCAGATATGCGGAATCAAAGGGTACATGCAGGAGAAAGACGGTAACGTCGTCATTTGTAAGGTATGCAATGCCCCGATTCCGGTCGATACCGTTGGGCGTGGAGGCGGATGCAACCCTTTGCCCCTTGCTGCTCGTACCGATGGAACGACGCTGATTGTTCAGTCGGCTGATCTGGAAAAGCAGGCCCGGCGTTTTCAGACGAAGGGAGAATAGTAGTAGTGGTTTTTCGACTGCTCCGGGAGATGGTCTGGCACCGTAAAGGTCATGTCGGGCTCATTTTGCTGGCGATTATGGTCGGCGTCTCCCTATCCACCGCCTTGCTCAGTATTTCAATAAATATACTGGGAAAGATGGAACGGGAGCTTCGTTCTTACGGAGCCAACATCGCTGTCACTCCTAAATCGGAACAGTTGGAAATCGATGTAGCGGGTGTGGTCTATTCGCCGCCGGCTGGTGCCAGTTATATAGACGAGCGCGAGCTTGGTGAACTCAAGACCATCTTTTGGGGCAATAATATCCTCGGTTTTGTGCCCTTTCTCAGCGCTCCGGTGAGGGCGGGAGAGGGCAAGATTCCGGCTGCGCTCACGGGTACCTGGTTCGACAAAAAGGTTAACCTGCCTCCGGGCAGCACAACCGGATCTCTGACGACCGGAGTTAAAACAGTTTATCCTTTCTGGCAGGTTACCGGGACTTTCCCGGACGATTCCGGTAAAGCGGATGTGCTGCTGGGGGTTTCCCTGGCACGGCGGCTCAACGCAAAGATCGGCGATGTTCTGCCCGTAGAGTATGGGGATAAAAAATATAGTGTTAATGTGGTCGGGCTGGTAAACACCGGCAGCTTTGAAGACGATCAGATTATCGGAAACCTTGCCTTTGTTCAGAAGTTAAACGGACTTTCTTACGGGGCTAGCCGGGTTATGGTCAGTGCTATGGTCGAGCCTGAAGAAAAACTGGCGCCCGAAATCAGGAATATAAAACCTGAAGATATGACACCTGAAGAATATGAGATCTGGTACTGCTCCCCTGTTATCCAATCGGTGTCGAGGCAGATTGAAGAAGCAATTTCCGGCAGCCAGGCAAACCCGATACGCCAGGTCGCGGTAGCGGAAGGGGCTTTTCTGGTCAAGATGGAGGGGCTGATTGTGCTCATCACTGCATTCGCATTGGCTATATCGATTCTGGGAGTAATGGCTACTCTCAACTCCGCTATTTTTGAACGCCGCGGAGAAATTGGTCTTATGAAAGCCCTGGGGGCACAAAAGATACAGATTGCCGTGCTTTTCGCTTTCGAGGCCGCGGTTATGGGCCTGACCGGTGGCGTTCTAGGATATTTCGGAGGAGTTTTCCTCGCCGGACTAATCGGAGAAAAAGTATTCAGCTCAACCATTGTTCCCGACTCTTCATCTCTCCCGTTAGCCATATCGCTTGCCCTGGGAATAGCCCTGCTTGGCAGTCTTGTGCCGGTGTGGCAAGCTACAAAAATCGCTCCGGTAAAGCTGATGAAAGGTTAATCAAATGTGGTGGAGAATAATCAGACGCTCTTTTGTTAACCAGAAAGTACGGCAGGTTTTGACCGTACTGTCCATCGTATTGGGGACATCTCTTGTGGCGGCTCTCGTCAATCTTTCCCTCGATATCCCCAAAAAAGCCGGCTCACAATTGCGGGCCTACGGAGCTAATATCCTCGTCTTACCTCAGGTCTCTCCGTCCGGTGATATATCTTTCATTGTCGAAGGGGATATGTCGCGTTTGGAGGAGGGGGAGCTTGCCCAATCCGTTACCGGCTATCTGCCTTTTCTTTATAACCAGGCGGAAATAAACGGCCGGAAGGTTATTCTTGGTGGGACATGGCTGGACGAGATACCGGAACTGAGTCCATGGTGGCAGATAACCGGTACCTGGCCCCAGGGAAGAGAAAATACGCGGGATGCTCTTGTCGGCGTTCGTGCCGCGGAATAGCTGTACTTGGCGGTGGGCGACCGGTTCATCATCAAATACGGGGACAATCAACCGTCTTTTAACGTAGCCGGTATCGTTACCACCGGGGCTGCCGAAGAAAACCAGGTCTTCGTGGCCTTGAAAACAGCCCAGCAATTGACCGGTATGACGGACAAAGTAGGGCTGGTCCAGGTCAGCGCCCGAACAGATAGTCAACCGCTCGTACAAGTGTCCCGTCTTATCGAGCAGAACATTCCAGGAACCGAAGCAAGAATTATCGGTCAAATTGCAAAAGCTGAAAGTCAGGTTCTCCAGAAGGTACAACTCCTTATGATGCTGGTTGCCGGCCTGATACTGATAGCCTCGGGACTGGTTATACTCAGCACTATGACTACTACCATCCTGGAACGTACGAAAGAAATAGGTCTGATGAAAGCCCTCGGGGCTTCGGACCGCCGGATAATAGCCCTTTACGGGACAGAAATCGGCATCGTAGCTTTTGTTGGAGGTATCCTGGGTTATTTGATTGGCTTTCTACTGGCCCGGTTTATCGGTCAACAGGTATTCAATTCCGGCGTTTCACCCAGCATCCTTGCCTTCTTTGCCTCCATAACCGTGGCTATGCTGGTAACCTTTACCGGGAGTTTATTACCCCTGTATCGGGCGGCGAAAGTCAACCCTTCGGCGACGTTATTGAGAGAGGAGTAAAATGCGAAATCCCGAATTAGCTCTGGTAATAAAAAATCTGACTAAATACTATGATGAGAAAGTTTGTGCCCTGAAAGACATATCTCTTTCCGTTCATAGGGGCGAGTGGATAACTATTATGGGGTCATCCGGATCGGGCAAAACTACTTTCCTCAATATTATTAGCGGATTGGACCGTCCTACCAACGGAGAAGTTATCATCAACGGAAGCGATATTGCCCGGGTATCGACCGATGAGCTTACGCGTTTCCGCCGGGAAAATATCGGCCTGGTCTTCCAACAATTTTATCTTATCCGTTATCTCAATGCTTTGGAGAACGTGATGCTTGCCCAGTATTTCCACAGCATGGCAGACGAAGAGGAGGCTCGCCAGGCCTTGAAGATGGTCGGCCTGGGCGACCGCCTCCATCATCTTCCTTCCCAGCTTTCCGGGGGGGAGCAACAGAGGGTGTGTCTTGCCCGGGCTCTTATCAACAGCCCCAAACTGCTTCTCGCTGACGAGCCTACCGGCAATCTGGATAAGGCTAACGAGGAGATGGTGATGAGGTTGTTTCAGGAGCGTCATAAAGAGGGTTATACCATTGTCATGGTTACCCATGACCCCGAGGTCGCACAACTCGCCGACCGCGTTATCCATTTCGACCACGGGCGGATCCTTTCGGAAAAGCAAAATGGTGTGCAGTGTGTCGAGGCAACATCGTAGCTAATAGGTTCTCAAACTCTGTCCCGCGCTTCAAGAGTGCCGAGGCATGTTTCAGTCGAAAAGTTGCTCAATTTCAGATCTGACGGCGGCTTGAAATTTCCGGTCCGCACGAAGAAGAATATTTAACCCGCCCTGATGCCAAAGTCCCCAAAACGATCATCCGCTACGAAATCAAGAAAAAGCAGCTCTGTTGCATCTGTCATTCCCCGCGAAGGCGGGGAATCCACGAGATTTGATATAGATTCCCACGCTTCACTCAGAATGACATCCCTCCATTGTCTTTGCGAGCCCCGATTTTATCGGGGGTGTAGCAATCCGCTCCCCCGGCATTGTCATTGCGAGTTTCAGCATCGAGCTGAACCGAAGCAATCTATATTAAATTTGTAATTTCAGTCATTCGGATTTCGAATTTGTTTAGGATTTCGGTTTTTGTGCTTAGGATTTATTACATGGTTTTATTTCAACGCGAACAGCTTGTTCGCCGCTTCCGTCACATTCATGAGAATTCCGGGGAAAATACCCAGCAGCAGTACGCCGAAGCAGGCAATTAGTAAGGAAATCCGCAACGCCGTCGAAGAATAAACGCCTTCCGCTGAAGCCGGTTCGCCGAACCACATCACCTTTACTACGCGCAGATAGTAATACGCCGAAATGGCGGTGTTGACCAGGGCGATGATGATCAGCCACATCAGTCCCGAACTGACACCGG
>JAUSGV010000047.1 GCA_030648675.1 Dehalococcoidales bacterium | reverse complement strand
GTGGGAAATAAGTGGGGCGAGGTCGACTCACCACGAGGTGATATGGGGAATCCCAATAAAGGTGAGTTGGCAATAAAACTAAAACTTTCTGTACTATTTGTCATACCGTTCCTTTTGGCATCGCTTTCATCGTGTGCTGCTGTAAATAGTAACCACGCAGTCGAAGAGTGCATACCAGGAGTGATAGGGCCATTGTTGATACCCGCGTCTTTACGGTCTATTAAAGCAATAAGGCTTTCATTAAAAGTTGCATTTAAGCTTTCGGGCCCAAATTGTCCGGCAATATAGTCTTGGGAAATGATGAAATATTCGCCTGGGGCGACTTTTCGTTGTGCCTGCGAATAAAACAATGCATTGTTCCAGATGGATGGGGGTGCGACAAAATGAGCTGTGACATTCTCTGATCTTTCGACGGCGAAATTTAATATATGATTATCCCCGAGATAGCCCCCTCCACCACCATTGTAGACGGTAAAATCGTAAGACCAGTATTGAAAAACATAGCCATCGGCGGGAATAGCAATGAAAGTTGCATTAGTCCCGTAGGTATAGTTTCCCGTTGAGGGAGATACACTACCGCTCCCTGGAGGGCTCACAATCACATTAAGCGTGTAGTCTGTTGGTCCCTCTACCGGCGTAATCACCGGTGGTGGCGCGGAAATGTTTGAAGACGTATAAGTTGTCTGGTTAGCGGCAGGCGTAATCGTCGGTGCTGTCGCGGTTGTATTTGAAGGCGTATCAGTGATGATAGGTTGAACAGGAACTGCAGGAGCACAACTCGTCAGTCCGACAAGTACCAAAATAGCACATAAGCGATAATTTTTCTGCATTTTATTTCCGTCCACCAATCTAACTATATACCTATATGCAAGTTCGGAGGAAAAAGTTCATTTCTCGCGAAGGAGAGACATGACATCGTGATGAATGGTCCCGTCAGGATGCCGCCAAAGGATTGACACTTCTGAGGCTCTATGGTATTCTTGACTAAGTTGATTGTATCAGTCGGGTTTGGAAATTAAATGAAGCTGTCTACGCGTGGCCGTTACGGAACAAAAGTCCTTCTGGACCTGGCTTTGCACCACGGCGCAGGCCGCCCGGTTTCATTAAAGGATATCTCCACCCGCCAGCGTATTCCACTGCATTACCTGGAACACCTCATCGCCCCTCTCGTCACCGGCGGTATAATACGCAGCAACCGGGGAGCGAAGGGCGGCATTTCGCTCGTTAAAACGCCCCAGGAAATACGACTTAGCGACGTCATACCTCTCCTGGAAGGATCCATCGCGCCGGCAGAGTGCGTCGCTAATCCGGAGCTATGTGAAAGCTCAGCGTCGTGTGTAACCCGCGACGTGTGGACGGAGATGGAACAAGCCATGAACTCGGTGCTGGAATCGATAACGCTGCAGAATCTGGTGGAAAGGCAAAAATCCAAGAAGCAAACAAAAGAAGACATGTACTACATTTAGGCAGCATCTGCACCGCAGCCAGGTACCAAACTTTCTACCCGAAGCACCCTGAGAAGTTTGCGAATGAGACATATCTCATTTTTTCTAAGGAGTTGAAATGGATCAAAAGTTGAAGCGTGAAGGCAAAAGAATGCAATTGGACTACAACAACCTGAAAAGCGGGGGGTTTATTAAGCAAACTCAGGAAAACCTCTTCACCGTGAGACTACGCTGTCCCGGAGGAAGGATAACATCGGCACAGTTACGCAAAGCGGCCGATATTGCTGAGAAATACGGCAAGGGTGAAGTCCACACGTCGATGCGTCAATCGATCGAGGTGCCTCACGTTCATTATCAGCATTTCGACGCCATCTCGAATGAACTAAGAGATATAGGGTGGTCGGTGGCCTCTTGCGGCCCGAGGATACGGGTACCCACCGCCTGCGCCGGCTGCAGTTGGAACCCGAACGGCATTATGGACACACAAAAGGCCTGCCTGGAAGTTGACCGGCGCTATTTCGGTACGGAAAGCGGCCACCACAAATTCAAGATTACGTTCTCAGGATGTCCAATCGATTGCCCCCGCTCGCGGGAAACTGACCTCGGCTTCCAGGGGATCGTCGAGCCCGAGGTAGACGAAGACTCATGCAACTCATGCAAGCTTTGCGCCGTTAGCTGCGAAGAAAAGGCCCTGACCATGGTCAACGATTTCCCGGTCAGAGATGCCGGCAAGTGCAACTATTGCGGCGATTGCATAAAGATCTGCCCAATAGACGCCATGAAAACCAAGCGTAAGGGCTGGCTTATCAGGGTCGGCGGCAAGCACGGCAAACATCCGTATTACGCCTACGAGGTAGCTCAATTTGCCACCGACGACCAGTGTTACGCCCTGATCGAAAAGACAATGCCCTGGTATAAAGCGAACGCGAACGGACGGGAAAGAATCGCCGTGGCCATCGAGCGAGCCGGATTAGGCAAATACCTCGAAGAGGTAGTAAAGCCGTTAGGATTGGAGATTATCGAAAAACCGGAAGACCGGAAGAAATACTGGACAGCGGGAAACCTGTACCGGTAGAAACGTACGGCCTGGTGACGCGACGGTCTAGATTTGCGTTCCTGCATTTGCATAAGTTAAACTTGGTACTTATTCTTGGAACAATTCCGGGAGAGAGTTTATGCCTGATAATGGTTTCGATCATCAGTTAAGGGTTTATTCGGACATTACTCAACTTGTAGCCAGTCCGGAAAATCCGACGCCGATCGTTCGCTTGAACCGGGTCAATCCTAATAAGGATTTTCCCCTTTATCTTAAGCTGGAAAGATACAACCCGTTCGGTTCGGTTAAAGACAGAATCGCACTGGCAATGCTGAAGGGACTCGAAATAGGGAACAAGACCATCGTCGAGCCATCATCCGGGAACACCGGGATTGCCATCGCCGCCATCGCCAACGCTTGGGGAATCCCGGTAGAAATCGCCGTACCGGAACGGGTCCCCGAAGAGAAAAAGGTGATGCTAAAACTGCTCGGAGTCACGCTGCAGGAAGCCGACGATGCGCTGTGTCCTCTTTTCCCTACCGAAGGAGCCAGAGGCCTGGTAAACTCACTGGTCAACAGCCCGGCTACGAAAGACAAATACGTCAGTCCGAATCAATACGAAAATGAGCTTAACGTTCAGGCCCATTACAGCGGTACCGGACCGGAAATCTGGCGGCAAACTAAAGGTAAAATAACGCATTTCTTTGCCGGCTTCGGCACTTGCGGCACCATCACCGGCGTCGGCCGGTATCTCAAAGAGCAAAATCCGGAGATAAAGATTATCGGCGTGGAACCTTATTACCTGAACCACCGGTTACCCGGAATGAAGAGAATTACCGGGCTGGCCGAAGAGTACATACCGAAGATTCTTGACCGCTCCGTCATAGACGAGACCGTTGCCGTGACCGATGAAGACGCGTACGGGGCAGCAATAGAACTGGCCCAAAAGGACGGGATTCCCGTAGGCCCCACCACCGGCGCCATCCTGTCCGCGGCCTTAAAATTCGCCCGGACAGGTAAAGGACTGGCCGTGGTAATATCACCGGATGACGCCTTCAAATACTCCAGCTTTTACCGCAACTTTCTCAACGTCGCAAAGAAAGCTCCCGCCATGAAATCCGTCGATCTATCGGGCTATGTTTGCCCCTCCCCTAAGGTCAAGGCGGTCGAATTGATCGAAACGATGGACACAGGGGAAACGGTGGAAGTTATCCTGGGCGACCGCGATTCGCTAAAAAGCGTCGTCCAGGAACTAAAGGTACGCGGCATTAAGCCGGATTTCAAGCAAAACGACGAAGGCAAGTTCCTGCTGACGTTCAGCAAATAGGCGAAGTGATTGCCTGAGGTTTTATTAGTCCCCTGCAGGGCTTGGAAGAACGCCTCTCCATTGCTATAATGAAACATCCGATACCGATAACCGGACGGAGGAGACGACGATGGCGAAGAGACAGGTACAGTTTACCTTCCCCGAGCAACTCACCAAAGAGCATATCATCTATGACTTCGGTATAAAATTCAAGGTAGTTACCAATATTCGACGCGCCGACATTACCGAGCATAAGGGCTGGGTCGTATTGGAATTGGAAGGTAACGACAACGATATCGACCGCGGTCTCGCCTGGGTGGAAAGCACCGGCGTCAGGGTTGACCCCGTAATCGGCGACATCGTCGAAGGCTAGATGCTCTTCTTGTCTCCGGTTTACTGGGCTTTGTATCAAATGTCATTCTGAGAAGTGACCTGCTCGCCGAACAAGTTCTTTGGCAGGCGAGAACGACGAAGAATCTGGGTGAGGAGGGTACAATTGGCGTTCATTCTGCCACCCCCAGACCCTTCGTCCTTCAGCGGAAGGACTCAGGGTGACAAAAAGAGAACACTTTTGATACAACGTCGGTTTCCCTGCGTGGATATTTCGTTATTCTCCCGTTTGTTCTATTTTTAGCTGGCTTTTTGAGCAGCGTCGTAAAAAGCCCTCCAGAACGGGTCCACTACCGGGTGCACCAATTTCCTTTCCTTGCCGCCCTCCTTAAGAACCATACCCTTTCCGGCCTCCGTCAGTTCACCGACAATAGATGAGCGAATGCCCTTTTTTGCCAGCGCATCGACAACGGCAGCGGCCTTATGCTCGCGGCAGGATAGTATCAGAGTACCTTCACTTATGGAGGCGTACGGATCGATTCCGAAAAGACGGCAGATCTCCGGCACACCATCCTCGACCACGATCTTTTCTTTTTCTATAGTTACACCCAGCTTCGCCGCCTGAGCCACTTCGTACAAAGCCCCCCAAATACCGCATTCGGTAGCATCGTGCATCGATGTCACGCCGTTATCCCTGACGCCGACGGAAATAGCCGTCAAGGCGTCTTCCACCACCGACATCTTATAGAAGATCCCCTGTGCTTTATCCGCAAACGCGGCACCTAACCTCTCTTTTAGCAGGTTCGGGAACATGGCGGCGAATATGCCGCTGGCTTCGATTGCCGGCCCTTTGGTAATGATTATCTTATCTCCGGCCTTCGCGAATCGTGGCGTAACGTACTCGTTTAGCTCGCCCACGCCGGTTATGGTTGCCCCGCCCACCATCGGGTAATGGCAATTATCATATCTAGCGGTGTGTCCGGTAATGACGCTGATACCCATTTTTTCACATTCCCGGTGAATGACCGTCCACATGATCTCGAGCTGTTCCCGCGTCATCTCCATGGGCAGATTCAGGTCGATGGACAAATATTTCGGTTTCAGACCGCTGGTCACCGAATCGGAGGCAATGATGTGTATGGCAAACCAGGCCGCCCTTTCCCAACCGTACTGCGGCACGATAAATACCGGATCGCAGGTAAAGGACAAGGCTTTACCCCCGACTTCGACAATACCGACATCCACTCCATGCTGCGGACCAACGAGGATATCTTTGTTGGCTGCCCCCAACCTGGGAAGGATCACTTCATCGAATATCTGCGGCGAAATTTTCCCGATTTCCGGCAATTCAGAACCCATTTGTTTAAACTCCTTTAATTTCGTTTGGCGGTAAATACATGAGAGGCCGATATTCCAGCCCTACTGCATAAAAAAACCGGAGGCTAAGGAGCTTCCGGTTTTCGTTCTCTCTACTTCCCTCCGCTCGTATTAACGAGATCAGGTTCAATGGGTCGTCCCATTCGGGACT
>JAUSGV010000046.1 GCA_030648675.1 Dehalococcoidales bacterium | reverse complement strand
AAAAGGTACCGCGGTATGGGTTCTCTGGAAGCTATGGCAAACCGGTCGTCTTCACGCTACGGCTACGACCAGAGTAAAGATGCGATAAAGATTGCGGAAGGGTTTGTGACGGAAGTGCCTTACCGTGGTTCCGGTTACGCTTTTCTGCCGCAATTGATAGCCGGGGTTAAACAAAGCTTACAAAAACAGGGATTCAGAAATATTCCGGAATTACAGGAATTTGCCGATATTCGGCCGCTGGCGAAATGAGGGACTGTTAAATTCGGAGGAGAACAGCATGCCGGGAAAAGCAACGGATTTCAGTAAATACGTTCGGGACATTCCCGACTTTCCCAAGAAAGGAATTGTATTCAAGGATATTACGGGCCTGCTCAAAAATGGCCCGGTCTTCAGGCAACTAATCGATGAAATGGCCCGACATTACGACGGGCAAAAAGTCGAGGCCGTCGTCTGCATGGAGGCACGAGGTTTCCTCTTAGGCTCAGCTTTAGCTTACCGCCTGGGGTGCGGTCTGATACCGGTAAGAAAGAAAGGGAAACTGCCGTGGCGGGTTTACCGCAAGGCATACGACCTGGAATACGGCCAAGACCACCTCGAGGTCCACCAGGACGGCATCAAGCCCGGACAAAACGTGCTGATTGTCGACGACGTCATTGCCACCGGCGGCACCGTTGGGGCGGTGGTCGAACTCATAAAAGAGATGAAAGGGAATATTATCGGGGCGGCGTTCCTTATCGAGCTAACGTTCCTCAAGGGACGCGACAAGCTTCAAGATATCCCTATTCTGGCATTGATAAAGTACTAAAGGTAAATCATGGCTGAGAAAGATTTAGCGAGCAAACTTGATTTGGTGCTGCATAACCAAAAATCATCGGCAATATTCGCTTACATGCTTTTTGGGTGGACAGGCCTGCTGGCCGGATATATCATCGGTCTGGTGGCGCCGACAGCATTTGTGCTTGGTGTGTCAAATATCATAATTGTATTCAGCAGCTGGCTCTTGATATGGTCTCTGCTCAGATTCATTAGAAGCAAGAGGCAGATTTAGCCCTGCCACGACCGGTCGTTCGTTTCTTTCGTCAGGACTTCATTGCTCCCGGGTATAGGTGAATGTACCGGTATCTTCGTGGAAATACCATACTTGACTCATCTTGTGATTATCGGCGTCAGTAGCTGTTTGCTCCAACTGCCAGACTCCCTTTAGCTTTAAGTCGGGTTGTGCCGGCAAGTATTCTGCTGTCCAAACCCATTCCATATGGCTGTCCATGCCCACAGTACCCCTGGCTATTGCTTTCGAGATTACCTGGTCTGCCGTATATTGAGGTACATCGGTCTTGGGAGATGATGTCTGTGTTGGTGAGCACCCTATGCTGCCGAAAGTGAGAACCAGTGCCATTATAGCAACCAGAAATAGTTTCATCGTTGGATTCTCCAATGCCTGAAAGGACGTCAGGCGGTTAATTCTTACCAGTAATGTACTATGCTGATTTGAGGCTGTCAAGATTCAGGTGGGGTGACTTGGTGCAGGGGTAGAAATTCTCAGGGAAGCAGTAAGTAAAGTGGTGAGCCGCCTGGGAGTCGAACCCAGAACCTAATGATTAAGAGTCATTTGCTCTAGCCAGTTGAGCTAGCGGCCCGCAAACCTACCAAGTTTAGCAAAGGTTGACGCGCTGTGCAACCGGGGGCTAATAACCAAGATACAAGAAACAATAACCAAACAATAACCAATTTCCAAATACCAATTACCAAATGTTGGGACGTTTCTGGATTCCCAATCAAGTTGGGAATGACAATCCGCTATGTCATCCGGGCGGCAACGCGGGCCGTTTCCCAGACGTACTCATAGAGGTGCATACCTTTGCTCACGGCAATAATCTCGCCGTCTTCAACCCCGATTTCGCCGGCCATGTACTCCTTTAATAACTGAATGCCGGCCAAAGTAGAAGGGAAGCCTGCCCATAAATCCCACGAGCGGAAATAGACGATAAAGTGAAGTTTGCCGTAGCGGATTCGGGTGTCAATCATACGCAGGCAGGGCGGGTCGGAGAGCTTGAGCGAGGCGGCATCCCCCACCGCCATAAAGGCCTGGTTGGTGTTATGCCCATCTTCTTTGTACATCCTGATAACTTCGCCAATCTGCTTCTCCAGATATTGGCCGTAGGTGTACTGTTCTCCTTCGGCGACATGAGATGTCATGAGATAGGGGAGGTAGTTTTCAACGTAGGCCATCGTGCTGGGCGCCGGCACTCCCTGGGGAACATCGGGGATGAGGGGGCGGCTGCCCGGATACTGAATATGAACGGTAATAAAATCCAGCTCCTTGCGGCGTTGTCCTTCGTAGCTCCCGCGGTCGATTTTATATTCGTAGCCCTCGGATAAACAACGGCAGAGACAAAGGAACCAGGCTTCGGAGAGGTCTCTGGCTTCGATAGCTGTCATTTTCATTTTTACCCCTCACTTACATCTCTCCCCCAAGGGGAGAGAAAAGAGTCTGTATCTCTCCCGTATGGGGAGGGAAGTGCTATTATAGCTCTCCTGCTAAAGGAAAGAAAGATGGGAGAATCCAGCCGGTAAGCTACTGTCTCAGCTTAAACAGCTTGAAAAATCTGTCCTCGTATTCCCGGAACAGCCCCCAGCGGTCAAGTTCATCTTTTAGCCCGGCC
>JAUSGV010000045.1 GCA_030648675.1 Dehalococcoidales bacterium | reverse complement strand
TTGAGACCGAACCGGCGCATGTTTTGCCCTTCGATGCGGAAATCGAGTTCCTTTTTAATCTGCTGGGCAAATTCTGCCACGAGGCCGACCGGATTGATGAGATAGGCTGCGGGTGAATAACGTTCTGCGGTTTGCGCGATTCGCTGCATGATGTTGATGTCCAGTTCGGTGACTTCGGCGATGTCAGGCCGCTGCACTTTCAGGACAACAGTCTTGCCTTTCAATACGGCACGGTGTACCTGCGCCAGGGAAGCAGCGGCCAGCGGTTTTTCATCGAAGCTGTCGAAAATTTCCGTGACGGGCTTGCCCAGTTCCTTCTCTATGATTTTCCTGGTTATTTCCCCGGGAAGGAAATGAACGGAAGCCTGGAGTTTTTTCAGTTCAACGATGAATTCCGGCGGAACCAGGTCGGGACGCGTGCTAAGCATCTGGCCCAGTTTGACAAACGTGGGACCTAGCTCCTCGAGAGCGAGGCGCAAGCGCTGCGCCGTAGTCAGCGTTGGATATTTCGCTTCGCGCCGGAGAATACTCTTCTCGAAATGAACGGACTCCCAGACCCGTATCCGCGCGATGGCTTCGCCGAACCCGTACTTGATGAGAACGTTAACGATCTGGCGGAAACGCCTCATCTGCTTGAACGCACCGCGCGTTACGGGACGCTGTATCATCTCGTTACCATTATACCACCAGCCAGTAAGGACAGGGTATGTTCGGCCGGTGGTATAAGTTTTGAGTCAGGCAGTTAGGCGGTTCCTTTCTTGACCTGGATATTAACCTTCTTGGATTTCGCTCCCGCTTCCCTCTGCAGGGTGATGTGGAGCATCCCATCCTCGTAAACGGCTTCGACGTTCTTCGTATCCACTCGCGCGGGAAGCGTGATCGAACGATAGAAGCTGCCGTAAGCGATCTCGACGCGGCGGTATTCTTCGTCCTTGACCCCGGCTTCGGGCTTTCGCTCGCCGGTGATGGTCAGAACGTCGTCGGCGACCGAGACGTTGATATCCGACTGCTTGACACCCGGCAGTTCCACCTTGATCTCAAAATTATCGCCTTTTTCCACGATGTCCACTGCCGGCCCCCAGGCTTTCATGTTGTCGGGAATTCTCTCCCAGACGGCGCGCATGGCGGGTCGAACGATCTCGTTCTCCAACCGCCGGCTCATTTCTTCGATGTCCCGCACGGGACGGAACGGACCCGTACCAAAATTAAATCCCCAATTCCCATCTCCAAGCATAGCTAACCTCCTTATCGAGTAGTATCGTTTCCAACACAAATGATAGCCATTTTGTCATGTAATAATCATAAATTCGGCAGAAGAAACATTACAAATTTGTAACATTTGGAATTTGTTAAGCACTACAGAAGTATCCATTCCGTTGAAAAACGGAATCCAGAAGGAATTAAGTTGTGGCAATTCTTAGAATCGAAGCAGATACAGTTTCTGGATACCGGCTTTCGCCGGTATGGTTGGGTAAAAAGGCCATTCGGTTAACTTGAAACCAGGGATTGGTCTTCTGATTCGTGGCGACCCCGGGCGGATTTGAACCGCCGATCTCATCCGTGACAGGGATGCATGTTAGACCGCTACACCACGGGGCCAATTGAAGAACAAAAATAAGTCTACCAAGAAGGCTAGAGTGTGTCAATCTTGCGGCCGTAGTCGTCAGCAAGCCGCACGACGTCGTCGAGTTCGGGGGTAGACACCTCAAACAGGGTAGTGTCCTCGATCGCTTTCAGGCGGTGCTTCGTCTTCGGGGGAATATGCAGGCAATCGCCCGGCATAAGAATCGATTGCACTAATTTACCGTCCGTTTCCAGCTCCAGGGCAACCTTCCCCTGGAAAATATACATGCTCTCGTCCTTTTTCCGGTGATACTGCAGGCTGAGCCGTTGGTCCTTCTCGATGAAGATCAGTTTTCCGGCGTAATAAGACGTCATAGCCAGCAACAGCTCGTATCCCCATGGTTTTTCCGTTCTCTGCGGTAACTTTGCTTCCATTCTGCTTATTATACCCCGGCTAATTCTTTCCCCGCCGCCAGCAGCTTTTCTACCCGATCTGGTGAGCCGTCTTCGGCGTAGATACGCAGCAGCGGTTCTGTGCCGGAAAAACGTATTAACAGCCAGGAGCCGTCTTTCAGTGTATAGCGAAAACCGTCGACGGTATCGAACTGTTTGACGGTGATACCGTCGATATCGCCGGGTACGTTTTGTTTCAGGCGTTGGATTATCGCTTGCCGTTTTTCTTCAGGGAAAATAATGTCCTGGCGCTGATAGTGGTGGGTACCGACTTTGCCGTACAGATAGTCGAGAAGTTCCGAGGGCAATTTCTTCGTCCTGGTCATGAGATCGAGGAAAAACAGATTAGCCAGCACGCCGTCTCTTTCCAGCACGTGGCCGCGGAAGCCGTAACCGCCGCTTTCCTCCCCGCCGATAAGTGCGTTGTGTTCCTGCATCATCGGGGCGACGAATCTGAAGCCTACCGGTGTCTCGAAGACGGGTACGTTGAATAGCTTTCCCAGGCTGTAGGTCATGCTTGTTGTGTTGAGCGTTTTCACGATAGGGCCGCGTTCACCGCGCACCTCGAGCATGTAAAGGCAAAGTAAGGCAAAAACCTGCAGTTGGGTGATGAAGACGCCGTTTTCATCGACGGCACCCATACGGTCGGCATCCCCGTCTGTAGCCAATCCCACGCCGGCCTTTTCTTTCATTACGGTGGCAGACAGCGATGCCAGATTGGGGGCGATAGGTTCCGGTTGTGCCATTTCCGGGAATAGCGGGTTACGTTCGCCGTGTATCTCCGTTATTTTCAGGGCACCGCCATCGAGAAGCCTGCTTAAGTAACCGGCCCCTGCTCCCCACATGGAGTCGACGATAACCTCTAGCCGGTAGCGGCGCAGGGTGTTGAGGTCGACCAGCTTATTTATCTGGTCGAAATAAATCGGGTCCAGGTCGACGTACTCGACCAGACCTTGCTGCTGCGCCCTCGCCAGAGCGGTTTGCTTAATCTTGCCGGAATCCAGCAGGCGGGCTATCCCCACCTCGATCTTTTTAGTAACCGCAGCAGGGGCACTGGAACCGGACTCGTTTTTTAATTTGAACCCGTTCCACGCTCCCGGATTATGGCTGGCGGTGATAATTATTGCCCCGCCGGCTTTACGGGCCAGCGTGCCGTAGCTTATGACCGGCGTCGGGGCGGCTTTAGTACAGAGAAATGCCTTGATGCCGTTACCGGCCATTACCTCGGCGCAGGCGGCGGCGAAGTCCTCGGAGGCGAACCGGTTATCGTAACCGATAATGATTCCCCTCCCTGCCAGTCCCGCTTCCTTCAGGTAATCGGCGGTCGCCTGGGCGCATATCCGGACGTTGTCAAAAGTGAAGTCCCTGGCTATGATGCCCCGCCAGCCGTCGGTGCCGAACTTGATAGGATTGTTATTCACGTTTGCCATCTCTTTGATAAATATTTTCCTGTTTTGTTAAGACTGAATCAATAGGTAATTTGTTACAACGCCCCCCCCAACAGGCACCAGATCGCAAAAACAAAAGAAAGAATCTCGCAGCACCTTCTCCCCGGTACTGAAAAGAATCTTGCTCTTGAATATCGGTCCGTCGAAAACGAAGGAATGGTACTCGCCGTTTTCACCGCAAGGGTCGACACCTTCCGGAAGGTCGTTCAGGAATTGTTCGTCAATCAGTCTGCCGGCGAATGACTTGTCCAGCTTCCTCGTATCGACGCAGGCGGTGATCGCCTGGAAACCCGAAGGAACGAGCGAGCGGGCCAATTCGGTTGTGTCGCGGCGCCAGATGGGAAAGATAGCCTTCATGCCCAGTCTGGCAAGATTCTCTTCGCGGTAACACCGTAAGTCTTCCAGGAAGATATCGCCGAAGACTACTGACGAAACCCCGTCCTTTTTGAAACCGGTGAGAGCCGCCGCCATTTTGGCTTCGTACTCTTCGTTGGAGCAAATCCGCGAAATCGATATCTCGCACAAGGGCATTCCCATGTTTCGCGCCTGCTGCCGCAGCAAACTGCAGCGCACGCCGTGCATGCTTATCCGGTCGTAATCCGCCGTGACCGTCGTGAGTAGCGAAACCACTTCGTAGCGGTGGCTTTTGGACAGTTCATGGAAGGCTAGAGCACTGTCCTTGCCTCCGCTCCAGCAGACGATTACCTTTTCCACACTAAACCCGCTGCGATTCCCGCCCATATTGGTGAACGGTCTGTTACTTGCCCAGGCCCTCTTTCCGGAGAATTTTGGCCTTGTCCGTCTTTTCCCAGGGCAGGTCTATATCGGTGCGGCCGAAATGTCCGTAGGCGGCAGTCTGCCGGTAAATAGGCCGGCGCAATTTGAGGGTCTCGATAATAGCTCCCGGCCTGAGGTCGAAGTGCTTGTTGATCAGGGCGAGCAGAGCGTCGTTGCTGATCTTGCCTGTGCCGAAAGTTTCGATGGAAACCGAAAGCGGGTGGGCTTTGCCGATGACGTAGGACACCTGGAGTTCGGCGCGGTCGGCCAGTCCGGCAGCAACGATATTTTTGGTGACGTAGCGTGCGGCGTAGGCTGCGGAACGGTCGACTTTGGTGGGATCCTTACCCGAAAAAGCACCGCCGCCGTGCCTGGCGATGCCGCCGTAAGTGTCGACGAGGATCTTTCTACCGGTGAATCCGGTGTCTCCCACCGGCCCGCCGATGACAAACCTTCCGGTAGCATTAATGTAGTAATTGGTGTTCTTGTCCAGCAGCGAAGCCGGGATTATCTTTTTGATGACGTGCTTGATAATATCCTTTTCTATTTGATCGTGAGTGATTTCGGGGTCGTGTTGCGCGGCAATGACTACGCATGTAACTCTCTTAGCCACGCCTTTGTTGTATTCTACGGTCACCTGGGATTTTCCATCGGGACGCAGGTACGGCAGGGTCCCGTCTTTTCTTACCTCAGCCAGCCGTCTCGCCAGCCGGTGTGCCAGTGAAATCGGGAGCGGCATCAGTTCCGGGGTTTCGTTGCAGGCAAAACCGACCATCATACCCTGGTCGCCGGCGCCGACTTCCTCGATGTGGCTGATACCGGTGCTTTCTCTCGCTTCGAGCGACTTGGTAACGCCCATATCGATGTCGGCGGACTGCTCCTTGATACCACTCAGGATGCCGCACGATTGAGAATCGAACCCGTACTCCGGCTTGGTATAGCCGATGTCTTTGACCACATCCCTGACGATTTTTTGCACGTCGATATAAGACTTGGTGGTGATTTCACCGAGAACTATTACCAGGCCCGTGGTTGAAGCCACTTCACACGCGACACGCCCCATAGGGTCCTGGGCGAGTATCGCATCCAGGACGGCGTCCGAAACCTGGTCGCAGAGCTTGTCGGGGTGTCCCTCGGTTACCGATTCCGAAGTGATTAGGTACTTCGCTGAGTCCATAAAGCTGTTGGTCATTTCACTTCCCCTTTTTGATTTGTTTTAAGTTCCTTCCTGCCAGCTCGAAAGGTATTTTTTCTGGTCCGGCGTGAGGGTATCGATCTTGATACCCATCGAATCCAATTTCAGCCGGGCTATCTGGCGGTCGATATCTTCCGGTACCGAATAGACTGTCGCTTTAAGCTTCGATTTGTTCTTTAAGATGTATTCGAGGCACAACGCCTGATTAGCGAAACTCATGTCCATGACGCTGGCAGGATGTCCCTCTGCCGCCGCCAGGTTAATCAGGCGCCCTTCGCCGAGCAAAAATAATCGCCGGCCGTCTTTCATTTCGTATTCTTCGACGAACGAACGGATCGTCCGCTTGCGCCGTGATAGTTTCTCCAGGGCGGGGATGTTGATTTCGACGTTAAAATGCCCGCTGTTCGAAAGAATGGCACCGTCGTTCATTACCTTGAAATGAGCCTGGTCGATAACGTTTTTGTCGCCGGTGACGGTAACAAAAATATTACCGATTTTGGCTGCTTCGATCATGGGCAAAACCTGGAAACCGTCCATAGCCGCCTCTAGTGCCCGGACCGGTTCAACCTCGGTGACAACGATCTTCGAACCCAATCCTTTGGCCCTCATGGCGATACCGTGTCCGCACCAACCGTAGCCGCAGACCACGACGGTTTTCCCGGCAAAGAGTATGTTGGTAGCTCTAATAATTCCGTCAATGGTGCTCTGCCCAGTTCCGTAGCGGTTGTCGAAAAGGTACTTGGTCTGGGCATCATTAACCGCGATCACCGGGTATTTAAGCTCTCCAGCCTTGGCCATACTCCGGAGCCTGATCACTCCCGTCGTCGTTTCTTCCGTGCCGCCGATGACGTTTTTGATCAGTTCTTTACGTTTTGTATGCATAGTAGTGACGAGATCAGCACCGTCGTCGACGGTGAGCTGCGGTTTGTTATCCAGAGCGGTGCTGATATGTTTATAGTAAGTATTATCGTTTTCGCCCTTGATGGCGTTGGTCGGGATACCGTAATCAACCAATGCCGCGGCCGCATCATCCTGCGTGCTCAGCGGGTTGGAAGCGCAGAGCACCAGCCTGGCGCCGCCGTCCTTGAGAGCTAGGGCGAGGTTGGCGGTTTCCGTGGTGATGTGCAGACAGGCTGAAATCCGAATATCTTTGAAAGGCTTTTCCTTGGCGAATCTTTCTCTGATCGACCGTATTACCGGCATCTCGCGGCCGGCCCATTCGATACGCTGGCGCCCGGCTTTGGCCAGGGAAAGGTCTTTTACGTCATAATTTTTTGCGGCCAATTTAACTCCTTGTCTCTACTCGCCGATCATTTCCATAACTTGCCTGACATTTTCCGGCACGGGTTTCGAAGTTTCCATTATAGCATGATTGTTTGCCGGAACTTCCACGACCGGTTCGAAAATTTTCTTTTGCGACTCATACGTTTCCCATCGAGCGTCGGATACCGTCCCTTTTTCCAGCCTTCGCGCCAGGCGTTGCTTGACGAGGTCGTCTGCAAGGGTGCATTCCAGCACGAAAAAATCGGCGCCTTTCTCTTGCGCCAGTTTCATTGCAGTCCGCCGTCCTTCGGCGAGAATAAAAGTGGCGTCTAAAATGACCGACATCCCCTTGCTTAAATACTCCCCGGCACGGGCAAATAATGTATCGTACGTCTTTCGAGAAAATTCTTTAGTATAAATCCCGCTGTTGAATTCGTTGAAACGATGTTCTGTCAACGGAATTCCCGCCAGCGTCTTTCTTACAGCGTCGGAAGAAATAACGACCGTACCGAGCCGTTTTGCTAACGAGTTGGCAATCACGCTTTTTCCCGTCCCGACCAGGCCGACGGTAATGAAGAGTGCCGGCCTGTGGCGGGTGTAAAATCCGGCAAGATCGAAATAACTGGCAGCAATGTCGCGTGTTTTTACTCTTTCCGCTTCGCTGATGTAGGGGTCGTCGAATTTGAAACTCTCCACTTTTCCCCGAACGTAAGCCCGGTAGCATTCATAGAAATTGAGCAATCGCAGGATTTCCCGGTCGCCGCTGGATTCCACGTAGGCTTCGACAAAGCTGCGGGAAAGGTCGGCCCTCCCGTAATGGTCGAGGTCCATGGCGAGGAACGCGACTTCCGAGGCGACGTCGCCGTAGCGGAAGCGTTCGTTAAACTCGATACAGTCATAGATGCAAATGCCGTCGGTGACGCAAATATGGGCGGCGTGGAGGTCGCCGTGACAATCCCGGATCTTGCCGCCGGTCACGCGTTTTTGAAAAAGCGATACGTTGTCTGCGATAAACCGGTTGGTGAAATCCTTAATGCGGCGAAATTTTTCCGCCGTTATGGTGATACCAATATATTTTTCCGTCTCCCGGAAATTCTCGTCGGTATTGAACATTATGGTGTCCGGGCTGCCGAAAACGTTGATCGCGTCCCCGGTTTCGGCCTTTTTGTGGAATTCAGCCAGCTTTTGCGCGACACGGATGGGAGTATCGTCCGGAATCCGGTCTTTCGCGATAAGCTCGTTCAACATCCTTTCGCGGGGGAGCTGGCGCATTTTGACCGCATAATCGATGATCTCGCCATCGCCGCTTAGCGCGATCGTGCCTTCATTCTTCATGATGGGAATTACGGCGAGATAGGTTTCCGGACAAAGACGCTGGTTAAGTTCCAGTTCCCGCCGGCAGAAAAAAAGGCGCTTTTCGAGCGTGGTGTAATCGAGATAGCCCAGGTTCACCGGCTTCTTGACCTTATAGACGTATTCGCCGGTCAGGAAAACAAAGGACGTCTGAGTCTGCACCAGCTCGACGCTATACGTTTTATCTGGATAAATTGTCGCGTCGAGCAGTGCCTCAACTATCTCAGGGTATTTGGCCGTCACTGCTTCTCCATCAAAACAGGCTTCTAATTGGCAGGAACAAAAAGCCTATTTCTTGGCGCGGGCTGCCGGTGCGGCGGCCTTTGCCGGTGCGGCGGCTTGTCTTTTCTCTTTTTGTTTCTTGGCTTTGCGGCGGTGCTCCAGCACGGCCATTCTTCTCGTTTTATTCATAGCATATAATATAGCCGAAACAACCCGTCCTGTCATTAGCCAAATGCCCCCACGCTAGACAGTTTCCGAGATAGCGGGGTATAATAAACGCGGATTTTCTGTGTGGAATTCACCATGATTGAGGCAAACGGGAAAGTATGCCGACTTTGTATGTCGTGGCCACGCCTATCGGTAACCTGGCCGATATTTCCCGGCGTGCTATCGAAACTCTGCGCACGGTGAAGCTGATCGCCGCGGAGGACACCCGAAAGACCCGGATACTGCTGAACGCCTGCGATATAAGTACGCCTATGACCAGCTATTTTGAACATAACAAGCGCCTGAAATTGGACTACCTGTTGAACTTCCTCGAAACCGGCGACGTCGCCCTTGTCTCGGAAGCCGGCATGCCGGGCATATCCGACCCGGGGCACGAATTGATCGTGGCCGCCAGCGAGAAAGGTATTCCGGTCGTACCTATTCCCGGGCCTTCGGTCGTTGTCACCGCTCTGGCGGTTTCTGGTCTGCCGCCCGACCGTTTTACCTTCCTGGGCTTTCTGCCCCGTAAGTCAGGCGAGCGGCGCCGGCTTCTGGAAACAATGACAAACGACCCGGCGACCCTGATATTTTTCGAGGCGCCGCACCGGCTGCACGATACGCTGGACGACATGCTTCTGGTACTCGGCAACCGGCGAATAGCCGCCTGCCGCGAAATGACCAAAATCCACGAGGAAGTTTTCCGTGGTACTATTTCCCAGGCTATCGAACATTTTACCAACCCGAGGGGGGAATTTACCCTGGTTATCGAGGGGCAAAAGGAAGTACGGAAGCCTGAAATGAACGATGATATCGAAAGCAGCCTGCGCGAGTTGCGCCGGTCGGGTGTTCCGGCAAAAGAGGCGATCTCCAGCCTTTCCGGTAGTACCGGCCTTTCGAAGAAAGAACTATACCGGGTGTGGATAAAGGCGGGATAATAACAAAAGGGCTTGGGGACTGGGGACTAAAGACTGACTCGAATAACCGATAAACAAGATAAATGACCAATAATAACCAAATCCCAAGAACCAAATGCCAAATAAATTCGAAATGCGAAGCACGTCCCGATTTGCATACGGGATGCCCAGCGGGGCAAAATACGAAACAAGCACGAATGACCAAATACAAAATAACAAAAAACGATTTCGAGCAATAATGTTGAATTGATTTCCCCTCACTTTCATCTCTCCCGCAAGGGGAGAGAAAAGATGGAGGTAGGAACCGGGATTGCTTCGGTTCGAATAGAGTTCTAGTCTGGCAATGACAGTGTGGCTGGACGCTGGATACTGGCGAGAGCCGGCATAATTATTGAATATAGTGAAGGATTGGAGGAAATCATGAGACGAGGTTGTATTTCTCTGGGAGGGATCCGCTGCGACAAATGCGAGCGTATTATTCCGCATTCCGAGCGTTATCTGGCTATCGACGAGGATGAGAAAGGGAACGAGGCGGAGAAGGGGCAAACAAAGCACTACTGCGTGCAGTGTTCCATAGACAAGGGTTTTGCCCACTATAAGGAAGAAAAAGACGGAAGGGTTTTAACATTCTTTCAATAAAAATCAAAAAGCAAATATAAAATATAAAGGATATGACGAAAGGATAAACGCTGGATTCCGTATCGAGTACGGAATGACATAGGGAGTAGGAGTGACCCTTCGACAGGTTCGGGGCGAACAAAGGGTAGGAACGATGGATACCGTCGAATATAGTAGAAGTTATGTTTTCCCTCACTTACATCTCTCCCGCAAGGGGAGAGAAACGAGGTGTGGCAGGATAATCGAGATTGTCCCGATTCCGTAAAGTCATATCCCGATTCCCTTCGGTCATACGGGACACCGTATGAGGAAACCGAATCGGTGCGGGATGCCCCGATAAAATCGGGGGGAATGACAAGAATACGAGGGAATGACAATTTAATAACCCCTCACCTTAATCCTCTCCAGCAAGGGGCGAGGAAAGATTAAGGAGGCTTTACCGCAAGGAGAGAGAAGGGCTAGGTAAGTAGTAAACAAATATGAGCGAAAGGATTTTTATAGGGGTAGCCTGGCCTTATGCCAACGGGCCGTTGCACCTGGGACATATCGCCGGGGCTTATCTTCCTGCCGACATTTTTGCCCGCTACCACCGCACCAAAGGCAGCGAGGTATTAATGGTTTCCGGCTCCGACATGCACGGCACGCCGATAACGCTGAAAGCTGAGCAGGAAGGGAAAAAGCCGGGCGAGGTCGCCGGCCAATATCATAAGGAGTATCTCGACTGCTGGCAGAAACTGGGCATTTCGTTCGACCTCTATACGAAC
>JAUSGV010000043.1 GCA_030648675.1 Dehalococcoidales bacterium | reverse complement strand
CTCGAGCTTGTCCGGGCCCGGCACCCAATCGCGGCAAGCCGCCGGGCGTGCCTGATGAATAAGACAATCGCTGATTTTGCCGGAGGTATCGAACTTTAAAAAAGAACAGGCACCATTCGTATGTAACAGGAGCTTTTCCTTGCCTTGCCAGCGGGGATCGGTAAATCGGCGGATGAACTCGTCCGCTTCGATGCCGAGAAATGACGAAATACGCCGGACTTCTCCGGCACTCAGCGGAGCTTGGAACTTGATGCAGCAAACGCCGCAGCGAAAGCACTCTGACAATATTCAGTATTCTATCATTTACAGGCGCTGATAGGCTACATCGAACCGTAGCAATCTATAATAATCGTTTATTAATTTGAATTTCCGTTATTCTAATTTAAAATTTTTCGATCCTTTTATCTTTATATTAAGTTTTTGATTTTTATCCCAGGTACCACGTCAGAATATTTTGTCCCCAAAGCAAAGTTACCATCGCTGCCACGGCGATAAATGGTCCAAAAGGTATGGGATCGGTACGTTTTTTAATTTTGAATAAGAGCAGGGCACTGGATATTATTGCCCCGCTGATTACCGCTAAAAACCAGGCGATAATCACGAACGGGAACCCGGTCATCAGGCCGACGAGCGCACTGAGTTGAATATCGCCCTTTCCCATCCCTTCGCGGTGGTACACCATGCGTGCAATGACATAAGGCAGCCACATCCCCGCGAAGCCGATAACTCCGCCCATTAGTGAGCTGGCCAGCTTATCTATCACCGGCCCTCCGGGTAAATCCAACGGGCGAATCCCCGGCCAAAATAACGAGAAAGCAAATGCCGCAATCATGGACGGAAAAACCGTAACCGACATGACGTAGGTCGTTTCCAGGTCGATTACAAAGATCACGAGTAACAGCGAGGCGTAAATTAGCGTGATGCCCAACTCAACCCGTAAGCCGTATTTCCACGCTAACAAGGCAAACAACAGGCCGGTCACCGCTTCTACAATAGGTATTCTTACGGGGATTGCGGCCTTGCAATACCGGCAGCGCCCTTTAAGCCAGAGAAAGCTGACCAGAGGAATAAGATCGAAAAAACCAAGCTTGTGATGACAGCCGGCGCAGTGCGACGGCGGATAAGCTATCGATTGCCCTCTCGGCAACCGGTCGATACATACGTTGAGAAAGCTGCCCACGAAGAGGCCGAGGAGGGCAAAAAAGGGAACCAAGGAAACCAATACCTAGCTCCTAAAATCAGAAATCAGTGCTTTCGTTTAATAATACCAAAGGGAAATAGCCCCAAGGAAAACCAATACCGCAGCAAAAGCTGCCAGTATCACCCGCTGGACGCGGATTCGGAAACGCCGCCCGGGATTTATTCCGAAACAAACCGGGATAACAGAAAACCCCTCCTCCCAAGATGATCACCATTCCAATCCTTATTTGGGAACCTTCGGCATTCCAGTGAGTCTATGGCTCCAAGCTCGTGCGGATTATACATTAATACACACGACAAAATCAAGAAAAGTGTACTCGTTCATATGATTAGTGACACCCGACCTCCTTCCTTTGTGTTTGTTGTTCCAAATACTGTTGCGGAGTCAGGTATCCTAACGCCTGGTGAGGACGTATCGTGTCATGTACGGTCTCCCCTTGTAATAGCTCTGTGCGAATATCGGCAAGGTCGAATGTACTATCGGTCACCTCGTAAAACTCTTCCGCATGGGTCCGATTGGCACGCTCCACTCCTCCGTTCAGCTTCGGCGAGCGTGGTGGTAAAACGAAAAGCTTGATTCCTTTACGTTGGCACTCCTGCTCAAAGACTGACTCAAATTCGGAGCCGCCGTCTACTGACCTTCTCTGCCTTTTGATATCAGGATGACCATTTCCGGCGTGCCTACTCTTGGAACACCTGTGTATATGACAGTTATCACTAAATCGCGTTTCACAAACACGGCGACCAATATTACAGTCCGCTTAAACTTGTTTGCTCTTGTATGCGATTGTCTCTACGTCTGCAAATGAGGTATTCCCATCGAACTGAGGGGTAAACCAAGGAAAATAAAAGAGGGGCGTCAATCAGGATGCCCCTCTTTACCCTTTAACAGATTTAACTATAATCGAGCTAATACCCGGTGGTGTTCTGCGTTACTGTTCCCAGAACGTCGACTGTATAATTTCCCGTGGTGTTCGTCGAGGCCACGTAGTTCACCATTTTCCCGTCAACCAACATACCGTAAAGACGGTAGGTACTACTCGGGAATTTGGTCATTTCTTTGGTCCCGGCTGGATAGCTAATGTTGCCTACAGCGGCGATGTCATTCGCTGGCAACTCGTCCAAATTATTATCGACCATCATGGCGAATACCGCCGATTGTATGCTGGCCAGTTCCGTAGCCGCGCCCTCGGTCTTACCGCGGCCCATGAATCGCCCTACGTTAAGGACAACGACTGCTGCCAGGACTCCGAGGATTGCTACAACGATTAACAGCTCGACAAGGGTAAAACCTTTTTCTCTCCTATTTGGTACTTTCACTAAGTTCTCTCCTTATCGTTTTTTACACCAGGTTGAATCATATTTTTTGGAGAAACCAACGATACGTGGAATTACACGATATTAGGGTATCCCGCTAAATATGTCAAGCAGAAAACGAGCAAATTTCTTAATAAAATCTAACATTTTTGAATTATTGCGCTTTTGCACCTTCAATTGGGAAACCGACCTGCCCGCCGGACTTTGCTTCGTCAGGCGGTAGCAATCTATGCAAACCGTTACTTTTGACTTTTAACCTTAAATTTTAACTTGTTTATATTTTTTCGCATTTTTGCACTTGCTTGCCGGGCGCAATTACCGCCGGCGGTTTTGGCTCGATAAAGAGCAGCGTCAGCAGCGGCAATAAGGTCGTTGGGGCCGGCGCCGTTGGCCGGCCAGGTTGCTAACCCGAGACTGGCAGTAAAGGGGATTTTACCGCCGACCTGCTGTGCTTCGATCTGCTTCCGTATTCGTTCGCATACCAACTCTCCGGCTGATGCCATAGTGTTCGGCATGAGAACCGCGAATTCATCACCGCCATATCGAAACGCCTGGTCGGAACTCCGCATCGAACTCTTTAACGCTCTTCCTACTTTCCTTAGTAGATTGTCGCCGGCGAGGTGACCTCGTTTGTCGTTGAATGCCTTAAAGCCATCAATGTCCAGGATGACCAGCGAAAATATTCCCCCGTACCGGGCATGACGTTTAATTTCACTCGCGATGATCTCGTCCAAAGAACGCCGATTGAGCAGGCCGGTAAGGTCATCGATCCGTGATTGTTCTCTCACTTCGGCATACAGGCGGGAGTGCTCAATCGGCATGGCCATCTGAGCCGCTACCTGTTTCAGAAATGCGGCTTGCTTTGAGTTGTACGCGTCAGGTTGCCGGCTGGCAAGAATAAGACTGCCGATGGCTCTTTTATTAGCCAGCAAGGGTAAGTGTACCGCGGAGCACATTCTAAGCTTGTAATAAGGTTCCGTAGCGGCGAACTGAGTGTCACCCGCAACGTTCGATTGAAACAGCGGCTTTTTATTACCGATCACCCACTCCGAAGCCGTACCTTGCATCGGTATCCGCTCTTGCACCTGTGCCTTGGCATTGAACTCCGAAAACGATGTCAGCACCCTCAACCCGTCTGGTTCAGCCAGAACTACGGCTGCCCAGTTGACGTCAAGTATTTTCTTCAGTTCGCCGATGAAGCGCCCGAACACCTTCGATACGTCAAGGCTGGAAGTAATTATCGCACAAGCACGGTTGGCTGTGGACAACTCGCGGTAAGTTAGTCTCCGGCTGTACCCCATCGAATGCCCGCCTCCGAATTGAATCCTGCTTTCGTCAGGTGGCACAGAGCCTGCCCCGTACTCCGATACGGGGAATCTTGCCTGTCTACGCGGACTCTGCGATTTAACCGGCGTCGTGCCGGCTCAGCAATTTGGTAGTTTCTTCCGGATCGTTACAATATGCAAAAACGTTTTCCCGGCTTATGTGTCCTTGATGGTAAAGTTTGACCAACGCCTGGTCAAGTAGCACCATACCCACCCGGCCCTGGGTCATGATAATATTCGGTATCTGATAGATCTTCCCTTCCCGTATCGAGTTTTTTACGGCTGGTGTGGCTAACATAATCTCAACCGCGGCTACTCGTCCGGTTCCATCGATTTTCGGCACGAGTACCTGGCAACATATGCCTAACAGTAGAGAGGCCAACCGCGACTGCACCAGGGGTCGCTCGTGGGGCGGAAAGAGGTCTATTATTCTTTCCGTCGATTGCGAGGCACTAACGGCATGCCCGGTAGTCAATACCAGATGGCCGGTCTCCGCAATAGTCAGCGCGGCCGCAGCCGTTTCTACATCTCTCATTTCCCCCACCAGTATCACGTCGGGGTCCTGGCGAAGAACATGCCGCAAGGCAGCGGCGAAAGATTTCGTGTCGCTGCCCAACTCTCTCTGTGTAATTGTACACTTGTTACTGGTGTACACGAACTCGATGGGGTCTTCAACTGTGACTACCCTCCGGCCTTCCGCAGCGTTAAGATGGTTTATCATGGAGCTCAAAGATGTCGACTTGCCGCTGCCGGTAGGTCCGGTAACAACGACAAGCCCCCTGGGCTTAAGGATGAGTTCTTTGTAGGCTGACGGCAACCCTAATTGGTCCAGGCTGGGCAGACTGCGGGATATCAACCTGATCACGATGCTGGTAGAACCGCGCTGTTTCGCCGCATTTGTCCGGATACGGCCTATATCCGGGAATTCGTAGCTGAAATCAAGCTCGAGGCTATGAGCAAACTCAGTTCTTTGTTCCTTGGTGGTGATTTGCTCCAGGCCTTGTTCGATATCGTCCGCTGACAGTGCCGTTTTGGAAGCTTCTCCCAACTTCCCGTGAATGCGGAATACCGGAGGACTGTCTTTGACAAGGTGAACGTCCGAGGCTTTTTGCTTGACAGCCTCCTGCAGCAACGCATGTATATCCATCCGCCTATTTACCCGTTTTGAGGATCAAACTGAATTCCGTCTTGCCTGCATCCACCTGGCTCATATCGCTGATAATAATATCACTAAATCTACCACTTTGCTGCAGGAGTTTAACGTAATTCAACATGCTTTCCAGGGTAGCCGCACTCGCCGAAAGCGACATAGACCCCTTGCTGTAACTTACCTGATGCAGAATTACGCCCGGCAGCAAATTATTAACGACAATTTGGAGGCTGCTGGCAGCAATCTTTTGCCCCTGGTGATTTCCCAGCAAACTAAAGTCGATCGTACCGTTAACGGTGCGCGTGATGCTGGTCACGGTTACGTCAGCGAACACCCCGCTGGCACTCAAACGGTCGACGTAAGCCAGCAATTCCTTTTCCCCCGGGGCACGCCCGGTGACCGTCAGAATATTTCCGGTGAGAGTTATGCTGTTCACCGTCGTTGTCGTGGGCATACTATTCATTATTGTCGCTAAATCTCGATTGAGCCCCTTGGTCTGGATCTCCAGACTCCCGATAGCTGCAGTCAACTGGTTGGTTTCGATTTTTGCATCGTTTATTTGTTTCTCCAGTCTACCGTTGGCCGCGTTCAACTCCGACTTTTGCTGTATTCTTTGTTTCAACAGTTGCTCGGTTTTGGTTAGTTCGCCTTGTATCGAGGCGAGGCCTTCTGAGTTCGTATGAACCACGAGCGCAACTGCCATAATTAAAGCTGCCAGGACGACCACCACTGGTAGCGCGAGAATTCTGACGGGAGAAATGCGCTTGGGCTGGTAAACCGCCGGAAGGGCATTGAAATCGACCCCTGCTAAACCAGGGGTCCTGTCGGCGGCTGCTTCGGCGAGAGCCAGCGCAATATTAGCCATAAAAGGACTGGCAGTAAAATCTTCAGATTGGTCCAGCGGCGATGGCAAAGCGACTACAGGGTGTCCAGTTTTCTTGGACAGAGTTTCCCATAATTCTTTCTGGTTGAGTAATTCACCGGACGCGAACATGGGAATATCAGGACCCAAAGTTTTTTCGGCATTATTAGCGTTAAAGAATGCGATATTCCTTCCGGTATCGCTGACGATAATCGGCAGCTTTTCCTGCCAGGTAAGATTTTCGTTAGCAAAAGAAACGGTTCGAACTAGTTGAGGGATCCCTTCCGAGAAGATTACCACATCGAACTCATTCTGCTGGACGTCGACAATTATGCTGGTAGCGCCTTTCACCAGGTTAGTTAACAACAGTGGTTTAAGCCCAAGGAAGTGAGGTCTGAGCCCTGCGGAACGCAGCGTTTTTACTAACGCATCGACCGTTTCCCGCGGGACGGCAACAATAAAGACCATGTTTTTCCCGTCCGGGGCAGGCGTGTTGTACCAGGACAAATAAAGCATTTCCAATGGAACGGGCAGCACTTTCTTTGCTTCCCGCGGCATAACCTCGCCCAGCAATTCTTTCGGCAACGGCGGCAAAACAATCGATCGCGAAAGACAATGGAGGCCGCTGATGCCGACCCGGATCGCCCGGGGTTTGACTTTATGAACTTTGAATAGCCCCCTGATGCGAGCGGAGACTTCTTCAGTCTTGATGATTACATTGTTCTTGACCAGCCCCGGTTCAAGCACCACGTTTGCCCATTCTTTAATGCGCGGGCCCTGGCAAACGAGCAAACGAAGGCTGGAATCATCGATGTATAACGTTACTTTTCCAGCCATTTTATTTACCCTGCACCGTGTAAAGAGTTAACGCGACATCAGCATGTGCCGGTCCGCCAGTTTTTGTTTCAGGGTTTATTATCGTTACGGAATTGACGGCCCCATACGTATAAAGAGTATTCAGTTCCGATACAAACCCGACCAGTTCCAGCACATTACCCTCCACGGTCATCGCAAGTTGGACTGAAGAAACAGGGATTTCGACAAGCTGAGCGTCTGCCAGACCTGATAAATTCATTTTGGTAATTTCCAAATTGTGAGCTTTAGCGGTGGCAAACAATACGCCGATAATTTCAGTTTTGTTTATCGGCTGCTCCAGCATCGACCGGACTTGATTCAACTGGTCAGTGTTTTGTGCCAGCTGCTGCTCCAGCTGGGTTTTCTGCGCCGTTAGCGGGTCCAGTTGCACGGCTTTGAATCTCGCCTGCGTCGATGCCAGTTTAGCGTTCAACTCATTACGTTGTTGCCGCCCAAATTCGAAAAGACCGCTGGCGAATTGGGCAATAGTCCCGTTTACACTGAGAATAAGCGCCCCAACCAGCACAACGCCGATTAATACGAAGATTGACGTTTGCCTGCTTAGCTTCAACCCCGCACCCCTTTTACCTCACTGTTACTATATATATTACAAGGCTTAATTTGTCACCCGCCACGACAAAATATAAACGCCGCTGCTCCCCGCCAGAGCTTGACAATATATTCTCGCAATTATTTTACCGTCGCGCGTTCGTATCGCTGTCGCGTTTATGGTTGTCAGCGCTCCTGTAATTTGTCCCACTACCCCGATATCCCTGCTGCCTCCATCTATCCATGCATATAATCCGCCTGTGGCGCCTGTTCCGGTAATCTGGAATTTCTCCGTATAGACCATATTTCTTACGATACTGGGTTGGCTGCCTCCCTGCTGCCACGTCCATTTGACCCAACAGGAGCCATGGCTGTCATACCCGGTTGACGTGGGGTTGTCAGGGGTGATGTTATCGCTGGGATTAACGCTGGTAGAATTATTAACATAAGTGTACCCCAGGGGTAGCACCGCTCCCATCTCACTCAGATTCTTGTTGGGCCAGGCATCAGCATCTGCTGTGATGGTAATAGTGACGTTATAGGTATTTCCCCCGACCGCCGTAATATTAGTATTTACCTGATACCATTCAGAGTGCCCGCCTGAAACCATGTTATTGATATATAATGTGCTGAATCCAGAAGCGTTGTAGGTACTCATGTTAACCGTCAAATCGTTGATCTGTTGCGGAAGTTGCGTCAGAGTAGCGTTTCCGGTTTTTATAGCCCAGAGGTTGTACTCCACTCCGGCACCGGCCGCGTAAATCCCGTCAACGTTTTGCTTAACAATCCGTGTTCCGTTTAGCGTATAAGTGCTGAAATTAAGGCTGGCGGCGATGGTTAACCCACCGACGGCTAAAAGGCATAAAACTATCGGCAGTGCTTGCCCGTTCTGTCTACCCACCAAGCGTTTTAAGGATTTCATCATATCTTTTCAAGCCGGCTAGGTATTGGGCCGCCGCGTTATGGTGTACTGCCTGATTTCTCTCACCTGGTCGACCACGGCCGTCAATTGTACCGTCAACAGTGGATTCAGATAGGTTGCCTTGCTCGTATTATCGGCATCGGAGGAATTGTAATAAAGGGCGAGACCGACCAAATTTTGTTGGCTCCCGCTGCTGCTGTTCCAATAAGTCCTTTTCAATTGCCCTATGTTGGCGTTTATATTAAAGAACGTGTAATTTACCGAATAGTACGTCGGGTTGCCGGCAGCGTCCCACTCCGTCCAATTCATTGTCACTAAATCCGTTCCCGTTAAATTAGACGTATTTATTACTTCGGCCCGCTGGGCATCGCGGCAAATCCAGAATCCAGCATTCGCCACCTGCTGCACTGCGGTAAGGCGACTGTTATTATGACTGGTACCACCGTAAATTTGCTTTAACGCTATTGCGGAAGCTCCACTTACCAGGACGGTAATGGCTAAGGCGATAATCAGTTCAACGAGGGTAAAGCCCTTCTCGAGTTTCACCGGTT
>JAUSGV010000065.1 GCA_030648675.1 Dehalococcoidales bacterium | reverse complement strand
GGTAGTGATAGAAAGCGAGTTTGAGGGATAAGAAAGGCAGGAGCGGGGTCAAAAGCTCCGCTCCGGTCGTCTAAGTCGAGCTGTTAACGCGGATACAGAACTTGGGTTAAAGGCGGCCAGAGAGCGAGAGCCGCAACACGATGATTTCGACGACCCTACTTTTCTCGACAAGTTCTCGATAGACGGGACTTTGAAAACGGAGTTTGAAGGCGAATTTACAGCGGGAATGAACCGCCTGGCTTCTGAAGGTCTTAAAAATCCGAGATACGTCTTTAGCCTGCGTGAATTAGCAACGTACGTTAAATTCCGCGACAAATTGTTCGCCCATCAGAAGACGAATGATTTTGATACTCAAGCATAAAACATCCTCACTCAATTTTCATTAACGTTTTGCAAAGTAATTTCGAGGCTAATTCTAGCTATGGTTTACGCGTAACGACATCGGTTTGGCTTTTTAAATTCCAGCGTTTGTAGTACATTTACTTGGAGGAATCAGTTGAACCGTGAAGAAGACTCTTTTGTTTAAGCGTGTTGTTATTATCCTTCTCCTTATCAGCGCCGGTTATATTGGCTATGTCGTAAGGAATGGTATTAGCAGTGCGCCTGATGTTTCGTTGGATTATAAAAAAACCAATTCGGATAACGGCGGTACGGCTGATATGGCTATGCCTATGAACAGCGCTAACACAGCCAGCGCTAACACAGCCAGCGCTAACACAGCCACCGCTAATATAGCCACAGCTAACATAACCAGCATTGACCACGCTGACCTTCTCTGTTGGGGTGTCCAACAGTTTGGCAAGGGAAACACCTTTTCTTTCTGTTGGGAGGGCTACGCCCTTGGTATTTGGAACCACTGTTGGCATGGACCCGATGCTGGCTGTTGGGATGGTCACGACGTGGCCTGCCGGTATGATGGCAATGAACGTTGGCAAGATTGCTACGGTTATTACACGGGCAGTAAGAGTTGGATTCAGGGTGCCCTGGGCCCCAACTAGTGAGCCAGTTCTTATGTCAGGCTAATTCCGACCAAGCAAGCTAAAGTAACCCGTCAAGCAGCACGAGTCAGGATAGAGCTTGAAGGCAAAACAACCGAAAATAACGTTGCCTGAAAAGGCGAAACCAAATGACGAAGGCAAACTTGGAGCGGGTAATGGGATTCGAACCCACGACTTTTTGCTTGGGAAGCAAACACTCTACCACTGAGTTATACCCGCGCGTTCGTCCATTTTGTATTATTTCAGGGGATTTTTCAAGTAACGCTAACGCAAAAGCCTTGGACTCTTGATTAGAGTCTTTCTAGCCTTGCAAGGCGAGGCCTTGCGAGGCTATGTTCCGCTTTTTAACAGTAATTAGGCTTGCATACTAACTCGGGCAAAAGCTACAATAACGATAACTATGTCAAATCCAACTCAAATAGTTCAAATAGTAAATTGGTCGATCCTGACAATCATAGTTATTGTCTCCATCTCCTTTGTCGGTAGAGATTCCAGAAAAAGAAAAATGCCGTGGCTAGAAACCACAGCTTGGGTAATGGCATCTATAGCTACTTTTCCAATCGGGCTTCGGATTATACTTCCTGCTCCGTAAAAGAAATTCCGGTAATATTCCCGGACATTCACTTTCACACCCTGAATAGTAAAGTCCCTCGGTCCTTCCTGTATCACCTTTGACTTTTTGTGGCTTGGGTCTTTTTAGCCTCGCAAGGCCTCGCCTTGCGAGGCTGGCCCCGATAAATGCGGGGTCTAACGACTTTCGTGTGAAGGACCACGAAAATCTCCCTTAATCCCTCTTTACAAAAGAGGGGAATCCCTCCTCTCCCTGAGATGCTTCGTCGCTTCGCTCCACTCAGGATGACAAACGAGGAGAGGAATGGATTCCGGATCGAAGCCTGTCCCGTACCTGATACGGGATCCGGAATGGTTATTGGGGATGGATTCTCCGCCGGCGCGGAGAATGACAAAGGGATTCGCTGGATACCGGCTGAGTTTACCCCGTACCGCGGTACGGGGCCGGTATGATTTTTAACCGTTATTGCTTTGTATAGCCAAAACCGGAATAGACTGGCAATAACAATTGGGTCTGGATACCGGCTTTCGCCGGTATGATTTTATTGCTATTGATATCTAGTCAAAAACGTTCAATAGCAATAAAATCACCTATAGCATTGTTACAAAATGAGTGATAGAATGTCTGGCAGTCAACTGCTATGGTTATAGTTATAGAAGGAGTGGATCAACAGACTGATGGACATCGCCGACGTACATAAGAACTCGAAGCTTCTCATCGACAACGTCCCCTACAACGTGGTCGACGCCGACTTTGTGAAGCCGGGAAAGGGCCGTGCCATTTATCGTCTGCGCTTGAAGAACCTCTTCGATAACAGCTCCCTCGACCGCACCTACCATTCCGGCGAGAGGGTAGACGAAGCGAACGTTTCCGCCCAGGACAAGCAGTACCTCTATAAAGAAAGCGACCACTACGTCTTTATGGATACCAGCACTTTCGAGCAAACCTTTATCACCGAAGAACAAATCGGCGAGAAGAAGAATTTCCTGAAAGAAGGCGATGTCGTTACTGTCCTGATGCTGAACGACAGGGCAATCGACGTCACCGTCAGTACCTTCGTAAATCTGAAAGTAGTCCGGACCGAAGCGGCCAGCCGTACCGCCACCATCACCGCCCAGAACAAGGGTGCGGTACTGGAAACCGGCCTCACCATCGACGTTCCCGCCTTCGTGAAAGAGGGCGATGTCCTCAAGATCGATACCCGCACCGGTAACTACGTCGAGCGCATCACCGGAAAGTAAGACATGGCCGAGGCGGAACGCCGGCGCCTGTCCCGGCTGAAACCCAACCTGGAGCGCCGTGCGCATATTTACCGGCACGTCCGCGATTTCTTCCAGGCACAGGGTTTCCTCGAAATCGAAACTCCCGTCCGTATGCCGGAAGTCGCTCCCGAACAGCATATCTCCCCGTGCGCCGCCGAAGACTGGCTGCTCTCTACTTCTCCCGAGCTCCACATGAAACGCCTTTTATCCGCCGGTTACGAAAAAATCTTCCAATTCGGCCGCTGTTTCCGCAAAGGGGAACGGGGGCGCTGGCATAATCCGGAGTTCACCCTGCTGGAATGGTACCGTATCGGCGGCGATTATCAATCGATGATCGACGACACGGAGAAACTCGTCGCTGCTATTGCCGGCGTACTAAAGATCAAACACCTCGGCTACCAGGGACAGAAGATCGACCTGTCGCTTCCCTGGCCGAGGGTAACGGTCAGCGAGGCTTTCCGTAAAAGCGCCGGTTGGGACCCCATTAAAGACGCACCACCTCAACCGCTGGATTCCCGCTTTCGCGGGAATGACAGGAGTAGGCTGGATTCCGGCCTACTCCGGAATGACAGGAGGGGGCAGGATTCCGGTCCCGATAAGATACGAGACCTTAACGGCCTGCGCCGGAATGAAAGGAGAAAGCGGGATTCCTCCGATATAGACCGGGGGAATGACAGTTATTTTGAGCAATTCGATGTCGATCTCGTCACCAAAGTTGTCCCGGATTTCGCCCCCGACCGTCCGACCGTGCTGCTTGACTACCCGGCGGCACTAGGCTCCCTGGCGCGGCTTAAGCCGGGCGATCCGTCAATCGCGGAACGGGCGGAGGTGTTCATCGGCGGACTGGAGTTGGCCAATGCCTTCAGCGAGTTGAACGACCCGGCCGAACAGACGAGACGTTTCCGCGAAGAAATACGCGAAATCGGACTGCGCACGGGACAGCAAAGGACCATGCCGAGCAAGTTTTTAAAAGCCCTGGCAGACCTGCCGGAGTGCGGCGGCATAGCCCTGGGAGTCGACCGCCTGGTTATGCTTTTCTGCGATGCAGCGACCATCGACGACGTTATGCCGTTCACCGCCGATAAAATGTAAAACGAATAAATCCGAAATCCTAATCTCTAAATCCTAAATAAACTCGAAATTAAAATACCGAAATAACGAAGGTACAAGAAACAATAACCAAACAAACACCAATAACCAGGATACAAACACCAAACAGACCTAAATTCGAACCAAACACAAAATCCCAAAGCTCAAAAATCAAAAATTTAAGACTTAAGACCCACCCCACCCATCCCAGATCCTTCGCTACACTCAGGATGACAATACACGGGATCCCGATTGTCATTGGGATGGCCGCTGCCTCCCCATGATAGATTCCCGCTTTCGCGAGGATGGCTGCCTTGGGCAGCCATTTTTTTAATAACTCACTGTTTTCTATGTTGTGTTTGGCTCTTCGTCTAAAGTATAATTCCCTAAAAAAGGAAGCAACATGAAAGTTATATTTTTACAGGACGTTAACCGCGTAGCGAAGACCGGAGAAGTTAAAGAAGTA
>JAUSGV010000021.1 GCA_030648675.1 Dehalococcoidales bacterium | reverse complement strand
ACGAGGCTCGAACTGGCGCTTGCTGAAACTACAGTTTGTCGTTCGACGCCGACTGTGGCTTACTTTTTGGGGCGGGCCACGGGAATGTTACTGAAAAGACCCTCCCTGAACAGCCTGCCTTTGACTTCCAGGGAGTTCTAGGTATCGTCCCCTTTGGTGGAGCCGAGGGGATTCGAACCCCTTACCTTCGCGATGCAAACGCGACGTTCTCCCGAGTGAACTACGGCCCCGCGGGTAAGTATTATATCAAGAGGGGAAGCGGGAAACAATCGAGAGATCATTTACCCTATTTTGGATTTTAGAATTTCGGTGCTTTCCTGTTTCCCCAGTCCCCAGTCCCCAGTCCCCAGTCCCTTGGTTATTTGTCTTTTGCCTGGCCCTGCCAGGGCTTTATTCTTCGTTGGGCAGGGATTCGAGCTGGGCGAGGGTGAAGACGGGGCCGTCGCGGCAGACGAGCTCGGGGCCGATGTTGCAATGGCCGCACATGCCGACGCCGCACTTCATCCGCTTTTCTAGGGAGAGAATGACGTGGTCGGGGTCGAAGCCGAGGTCTTTGAGTACCGGCAGCGTGAACCGGATCATGATGGGCGGGCCGCAGACCAGGGCATAAGCATCCCTGGCACCGGGGGCTAGTTCTTTCAGAACGTTGGGTAACAGTCCGACCTTTCCGGTCCAACCCGGAGACGGAGCGTCTATAGTAAGCACAAGATTCAGGTCGCTACGCGTCGCCCACTCTCTCAATTCATCTTTGTAAAGCAGCAGGCCCGGATTTCGGGCACCGTAAAGAAGCGTGATTTTGCCGTAATTGTCGCGTCCGGTGTCGAGAATATACTTTACCAGTGCCCGCAGCGTGGTAAAGGCAAAACCGCCGGTGATGATGACGATATCCTTACCTTTTAGCGTCTCCAGAGGATAAGAGCTGCCCAGCGGGCCTCTGACGCCGACAATTTCGCCCGGCTCGAGCTGGTGCATGGTGAGTGTGACGACACCTGTCTTGTTGACGGAAAATTTAAGGTTGGGCTCGGAAGGTGAAGAAGCGATGCCGAACGGGGCTTCCCCCTTACCGAACAGCGAGACTTCCGCGAACTGGCCGGGGAGATAGGAAAAGGCCTTCCGGTCTTCATCCCGGGTAAAAGCCAGTTCGAAGGTCTTGATATTCTGGTCGGTGGTCTCGGTGGTTATTTTGTCCAACCGCATGAGTATCGGCAGCATTGGATTTTTCAAGGTGTACCTCCGAAGTTGACCGCGGAGCAACGATTTGATATAGATTGTTTCGGTTCCGCTCGATGCGGAAACTCGCAATGACATGTGGGAACGGGGGTGACCCCGTCCTGAGATTCTTCGTCCTTCAAGTGAAGGACTCCAGAATGACACGACTGGATTCTGGCTTTCGCCGGAATGACAACAAAAGTAGAGGGACAAATACTAAGCACCGCTCCCTCCGGCGAGGGTGTTGATCACCTGGCGAATGTCCAGGTTTACCGGGCAATTCAAAACACAGCGGCCGCAGCCGACGCAGGACATTTCGCCATAACTGGTGGTGGTGTATTTGACCTTATGCAGCATGCGCTGGCGTATTCTTTCTTTACCGGTAGGCCGCGGGTTGAAGCCTGACGCCTGCTTGGTGTACAGCGGGAAGGTACAGGGGTCCCAGATACGTATCCTGTCGCCTCCGTCAGCGGTCTTTTCGTCCACGACGTCGAAACACGAACAGGTGGGGCAGAAAAACGTACAAACGCCGCAACCGAGGCACTTTTCATGGACGGTGTCCCAGATCGGACTCTTGAATAGTTCCAGCATAGGTTTCTCGGAGGCATGCTTGGCATTGACCTTCGATTTTATCAGGTCGCTGGCTTTCAGCCTTATCTCGGCAGCCTTCTTTAAAGATTCGTCGTCGGCCTCAACGGAAAGTTGCTCGCCGAGCAAATCCTTGCCCTTAATAGTATGGGCTTCGACGACAAAGGAGTCGCCAATATCGGTAAAAATAGCGTCGCCGCCTTCTACGGAGAACGGTCCGCCGTTCATCGAGGTGCAAAAACAGGTTGAACCGGGTTTCGTGCAGCCGATGGTCAGGATAATGGTGTTGTCGCGGCGGCGCTTGTAGTTCGGATCTTCGCGTCCCTCCTGGAGGAAAACCCTGTCCAGCATTTCTACCGACCGGGCGTCGCACGGCCGCATGCCGAACATAACGGTCTTTTTGTCAGGGGCTTCAGGCTCTTTCAACTTCAGGTCGCTGCCCTTACCTTCATAGCTGAACAGACAGTCGCACTGGGGAAAGAAAAGCTCCTTAGGTGATTTCTGGGAATTCGTAAAATGGAGCAGGGCTTCCCGGCCGAGCATGGCATCTTTACCGGACTTTACCTCTTCAAAGAGGATCTTCTTACCGTCACGAATCGGAGCAATGACACGGTATTCTTTGCAAAGCTCGTCGATCAAGTCGGTTAGCTTTTTCTTGTCGATCTTATAAGGCTTCAGCAGGTGGCTCATTTAATGAACTCCTCCGGGTCGTCAGGTTTGAAAGTGGTCATTGGAGGAATACTGTCCAGGGTGAGGCCGGTCTCGTAACCGAACTGCTCCGCCACCTCTTCCTCAAGCTTTTTGTTGAGGACTCTCAAATCAATACCCATCGGGCAGGCCTTTTCGCAGGCGCCGCAACTCACGCAGCGGCCGGCGACGTGAAGGGCACGCACCATATGGAAAAGCTGGGTATCAGTAACGTCGATAGTCTTGCCTATCCACTGCGGTTTTGTGCAGTCGACGAAGCACTCGCGGCAATAGCAGAACGGGCAGGAATTACGGCAGCCGTAGCACCGGATGCATTTGGTCAACTGCTCGGTGATGTACTGCCACCTCTCCTCCGAACCCTTTTTGGCGAACTCCTTGACCGAGGCGAAGTGGGCGGCTTTGTCGCCTTCTTTTACCTTGTCGCCGATAAGGACATCGTAAATCACCGGATTCGGATGAGCGCAGGTTTTGCAAGTTTCCGACAACTCTCCGGTATCGCGGTCGTTCATACCCTCGCAGGGAACGCCGACAATAAAGAGTTTTTCGCGTTCGATCTGCTTTTCCTGTATAAGACCGACGATAGCCCGGCTGTCGCAGCCTTTGGCGATGATACCGATCTTTTCCTTGCGGCCGGGCAAATATTTAGCGAGGTTGTTCTCGCATTTAGCGTCCCAAATAAGTTTATCCGCGTCGGCTGCTTTGCGGACAAAGCAGGGGGAACTGCGGGAAGAGATGGTGCCGTTCTCAAAGCCGATAACGAGCTCGACTTTGCCCTCGTCCAGCAGTTTTTTCGCGGTTTCTCTTATGGCAGTTGTTTTATCGCTCATATTAATTTGTTCGCTGTTTTCAATATTCCGTCTGGATTCCCGCCTTCGCGGGAATGACAAGAAAAAAGTCTTATGGCAGTTGTCTTATCGCTCATTTTCTCAGGCCGGCTTTTACGAGTTTATTTCGCGGCCCCAGGGCTTTTACGCATTCGGTGACTTCTTTGATAAGCTGGGCAAATTTAATGCTCTCGGACGCGGAAACCCAGGAGAATTGTACTCTCCCCTTTTCCACACCCATGTGTTCCAGCAGGCTGTTCAACAGGGTGAATTTCCGCCGGGCGTAATAGTTGCCGCTCAGGTAATGGCAGTCGCCCGGGTGGCATCCGGACACGAGAACGCCGTCGGCTCCCTGCCGCAGCGCCCTCATGATGAAAAGCGGATTGACGCGTCCCGAACAGGGGACACGGATAATACGGATATTCGGCGGGTACTGGAGACGGGAAACGCCGGCCAGGTCGGCACCGGCGTAACTGCACCAGTTGCAGAGAAAGGCGACGATCTTCGGTTCCCAGGTTTCTTTCTTGATTTCGACTTTTGTTTCTTCTTTAGATGTTTCTGTCATAACTATCTCACGAAAAATTAATATGGATTGCTTCGGTTCCGCTCGAAGCGGAAACTCGCAATGACAATTGGGGACGAATGGCAGTTTGCATTAGAGCGCGTCCACCATTTCCATGATTTCGGTATTGCTGAAGCCTTTGACGTCGACCGCCCCGCTGGGGCAAGTGGCGGCGCAGAGGCCGCAGCCCTTGCAGGAAGCCTCGGTGACCACCGCCACCTTACGCTTCAGGAGCTCATTCATTTCCAGCTTGATGGCACCGAACGAGCAGACCATAGTACACAGTCCGCAGGCGTTGCACTTCATCATATCGACGCAGGATACGGCCCCGCCGGCACGCAGTGTTTTCTTGGACAGAGTAGTGCAGGCACGGGCAACGGCGGCATTGGCCTGAGCCACTGATTCCTGAATAGTCTTAGGACTGTGGGCCAGACCGCACATGTAGAAACCTTCGCCGGCAAAATCTATGGGGCGGAGCTTGATATGGGCTTCCAGGAAATAGCCGTTTTCATCCAGAGTGGCTTTGAAGAGCTGTGATACGGTCTTGTTATCGCGCGGCGGCAAGACAGCCGCGGCCAATGCGAGGAAATCGGCTTCAATCGATACTTTCTCGCCGAGCGAAATCTCGGTGACCTCAACTTTTAGTTTATCCCCGGCGGTGACCCTGGGTTTATCTTCCGGTTCATACCGGATAAACATAACTCCCTTTTCCCGGGCTTTACGATAATAGTCCTCAGCCAGGCCGTAAGTCCGGATGTCACGGTAGAGAACATAGACATTCATCTCCGGAGCAAGTTCCTTAAGCTTCAAGGCCAACTTTACGGACTGACTGCAACAAACCCGGCTGCAGTAGTTCCGGCCTTTTTCTCTCGAACCGACGCACTGTATGAGCACGATGTTGTTCGCTGCCAGCAACTGCTCGTCTTTTTGGGCAATTTTGCCTTCCAGTTCAAGGAGGGTCATGACACGAGGGTCTTTGCCATAAAGATATTCAGTGGGCTTGTATTCCTTCCCACCGATAGCGACTATACCCGTCCCATGCTTGATCTCTACTGTCTCTCCGGAACTGTTCTTTATCTTCGTCACGAAGTTACCCACGTAACCGGAGGTTTCGAAGGCTTCGGCACCGGAATGAACATGAATCAGGGGATTATTGGAGACCTCCCCGATCAGGTCATTCATAAATGACCTTGCGTCTCCGCCACACATGGAGAAGTGTATCCGCCGCGCCATCCCGCCCAATTCCTTTTCCTTCTCCACCAGATGGACTTCGAAACCCTGGTTGGCCAAACCGAGAGCGGCCTGCATGCCGGAGATGCCTCCCCCCAATACCAGCGCCACCGGGTTAACCCCGACTGACGATTCTTTCAGCGCTTCGGCTACCCTCGCCCGGCTTACGGCAAGCCGCGCCAGGTCTTTAGACTTCTCGGTAGCGGCCTTTCTCTCTTGCGAATGTACCCAGCTGCACTGGTCGCGAATGTTGGTCATCGTGAAAAGGTACCGGTTAAGCCCTGCTTCCTTGATAGTTTCCTGGAAAAGCGGCTCATGGGTGCGTGGGGTACAAGAGGCGACGACCACCCGGTTGAGACCGAACTTCCGTATTGTCTGCTTCATGTGCTCCTGAGCGTCAGAAGCACATGCGTAAAGATTCTCCTCGGCACAAACTACATTACGCAGTGTCTTGACGTATTCCACGACCTCGGGCACGTTTACAACGCTGCCGATGTTCGTCCCGCAATGACAGACAAATACTCCGATCCGCGGCGGTTCCCCTGTAACATCCCGCTCTGCCGGATATACTTTATCTTTCACCAGAGTCCCCCGGTTCGAGGTGAGCAAGGCTGAAGACGCGGCCGCGGCCGCACTGGCCTGGGTAACGGTTTCCGGTATATCTTTAGGTCCCTGGAAGACTCCGCAGACGAAAACGCCGGGTCGGGAACTCTGAGTAGAATCATACCCTTCTGTCCTGCAGAATCCGTAGTTGTTTAAGCTTAACCCCAGCCTTCGTGCCAATTCCCGGATCTTTTCGGGAACACGTAGTCCGACAGAGAGTACCACCATGTCGTATTCTTCTTCCGTCACCTTGTCACCCGAGACGAAATTCAGGATAAGGTTCTTTGTCTGCGGATTTTCTCTGACGCCAGAGACGATGGATTTGATAAAATGCACGCCCGACTTTTTAGCGTTCTCATAATAAGCTTCGAAGCCTTTGCCATAGGCGCGGATGTCGTTGTAAAAGATAGTCAGGTCCAGACCGGGCTGATGGTCGCGGGCGATGACGGCTTCCTTGACGGCG
>JAUSGV010000019.1 GCA_030648675.1 Dehalococcoidales bacterium | reverse complement strand
CGTCCGTCCCGGGAAACGGTTACTGTTATTTTCTGGATGCCGTCATCAGGGGAATGCAAAGCGGCCGCTAATATGCCAACCGAGTAATTGGCATAATCCGCGATCTGCGGTAGGGTCGATGGAGTATATCCGGTTGCGTTTACTGCATAAGTAGAATTTTGCACCCACTCCATCTGGCTTTGGGCCAGGCTTTCTGCCGTCGTTTGTGCGTCAGCCACCACTGCCGCTTTGGTCGTGCCGAAAATACCACCGAGAAAAACCACCGCGATAGTCGCCAGTATTCCCAATGCCACCAGCGATTCGAGAAGTGTCAAACCTGATTCCATGCCGCCGGCCCTTATTGTTTTTTGCGGAAGTGACATTACTCTTCCCCCGGGCCCCTAGAATGCATCGGTCATGCCGTAGATTGTAGAGAACAAAGTTATGGCGATGCCGCCGACAGCAAGTCCGATGCCCACCGTCATCGCCGGCTGGATCAACCCGACGAGGGTATGCATCGTATCGCCTGCCTCGGCTTCATAACTTTTCGCCACGGCAATAAGCGTAGTATCGAGATTACCGGTTTCTTCACCGACACGTATCATTTGTACCATCATGGGCAGGAATAGCTTATTCTTGGACATCGGCCGGGAAAGGCCTTCTCCCTTCATCATCTCGACGCGTATCTGGTTCAACGCTTCGGCCACTACCCGGTTGTTGCACCCTTGCGTTACCTGGTTCATTGTTTCCGTTACCGGCAATCCGACGTGTACCAGCAGAGCAATACTCCGGCATATCCGGCTCAACTCGCTGAGCAACCGGACCCGCCCTAGCAAGGGTATTTTTAAGAGCAGCTTGTCCATGTTATACCGGCCTTTGGGCGTCCTGACATACAAGTAGCCCAGCATGGCTATAACGATTATTGAAATGGTGACCAGTAGCCAGTTTTTGTTCGACCATGTAGAAAACGCCATCATTGCTTTCGCGGCCGGCGGCAGTTTCGCTCCGAGAGAATCGTATAGCTTGCCGAATGAAGGTAAGACGAACATTACCATCAGAGCTACCACGACAACCGCAATGCCGGCGGTGATCCCAGGCATCATCAAAGCACCCTTGACCTCTTTCGAAGTGGCAAGTTCCCGCTCCATGTAATCGGCGATCTCCTCCAATACCACCTCAGGGTTGCCGCTTTGTTCGCCGACACTTAACAACCTCGTGTAGGTTTGGGCAAAGATTTTGGGGTGTTTCCCCAGCGCCGCTGAAAGCTGCCCCCCGCCACGAATCTCCGAAATGACTTCTCCAAGCGCCTGCTGCATTTTGCGGTTGTTCGTTTGCTGCTGCAGCAATTCGACGGAGGTGGCAATGTTGGTACCGGATTTTATAAGCATCGCCAACTGGCGATAAAAAAGGATAACCTCGGTTGGCTTTACCTGGAAAAAGCTGTCGCCTGACTTATCGAGACTGAGGAAGGGAACGTATTTTTTCAGGCTGATGGTACGGAAACCGGCGAATGTCAATGCTTCATTGGCCGATTCTTCATCCGCTGCCGAAAGTTTACCTTTGACCAGCTTTCCGCTTCCGTTATAGGCTATATACTTGTAAACCATTTTTCACCGTCCGCGGTATCTGTATCTCCTGCCGCTTAATCCAGCTTATAGGTAGTACGCAAGATTTCGGAGGGTGTTGTGATATTGGCTTTCACCTTATGCATTCCGTCCTTGCTTAAAGGTACCATGCCGAGTTGTATGGCACGAACGCGAAATTGGCTAATGCTGGCACCTTCGAGCAGCATCGTTCTCAACTCTTCGTTCATGCGAATAATTTCGAAAATACCCTGCCTTCCCCGGTAGCCGCTGCCCAAACATGACTTACATCCTTTCCCGTAAAGAAACTTTTCCCGAACTTCCCCGGTTTCCTTCTCATAGGCTTTCTGCTCGGCCACCGGAGCTTTCACCATCTCCGCGCAGTCAGGACAAATGCGCCGTATCATGCGCTGCGACACTACCCCGATCAAAGCCGAAGATATAAGGAAACGTTCGATGCCGAGGTCGAGCAAACGGGCAACGATACCCGTGGAATCGTTAGCATGGATAGTCGACAACACGAGGTGCCCGGTAAGGGCGGATTGAATAGCGATGTTCGCCGTCTCGGCGTCACGTATTTCGCCAACCAGGATCACGTTCGGGTCGAGCCGCAAGATAGATCGCAACCCGGTGGCAAAGGTCAGCCCGGCACGGGAATTTACCTGAATCTGGTTGATATTTTTAAAACGGTACTCCACGGGATCTTCTATAGTAATAATATTTCGCCCTTTTGAATCCAGAGTGTTGAGTGTCGCATAGAGCGTCGTCGTCTTACCGGAACCCGTCGGTCCGCTTACCAGAATTATTCCTTGCGGCACTTTCAGCATTTCCTGGTACTCCGCCAGGTTTTCCGGCATAAAGCCGATTTGTAACAATGTCATCAACGCTTTTGACTTATCCAGCAGACGCAGACCCGCCATCTCGCCATACACCGTCGGAATTATGCTGACGCGAATGTCCATGGAATTATTACGGCCCTTGGGTACGACCGAGAACTGACCGTCCTGGGGGTGGTGGCGGTCGGCGATGTTCATGTTGGCCAGGATCTTAATGCGTGACATGAGCGGTACTGCCGTACCCAGCGGTAAGCGATGCGTTTCCTGCAACGTACCATCGATACGGTAACGCACCCTAAGTCCGTCTTCTTGCGGCTGCAGATGAATATCGGAAGCCCGGGCTTTAACTGCTTCATCGATAATAAGCTTAAGAGCCTTCACGATTGGGGCATCGTTGATCGCCCCGATTCCGGTGGGGAGTTCTTCCTCCGTCACCTCGCTCGCTACCTGAATGCGGGAGAGTTCTTTCTCCAGTTCACCCTGCTCGCGGTAGTTGGAATCGATTGCTTCCCTGATTGCCTCTGCAGCAGCCTCCACCGACTCGATGCGCATCTGCGTCCGGGCCGCCAGGGCTTCTATCGCCATGACATCGTCCGGATTAGCCATGGCAACACGGAGAACCTGCCCATTCACTTCGAGCGGAATGACATTGTATTCCCTGGCCATCGCTTCCGACACCAGTTGAAGGGCATCGGGATGGATATCGTAGGTACGCAGTCCTTGGCTTTTGCTGCTATTCGAAAATAATTCCGGCATTTCTATCTCAACCCAGGTTCATTATAGGTTGTCGCCACGCATGGGTCAATTGTGAGGGTGTTGGGTCAGCGGCAGGCCGTCAGCGTTAGCAGCTATAGGTCGTTAACGCTAATACGCTAAATTCAATACGCACTCAATAATTTTCACCCGGCTCAAATCGTATTCTAATTTGAGGTGTTGCTAAATCCGGGGGAAGGTCAAATTTCCCCGAACATACGGCTGTTGTCATACCGAACAAGTGGCCGTTTTTGACGGAATTCGAACCTATCTCCAATAAAACCCGAACGGTTAGTAGGGTTAATCAAACCTGCGTGATGCAAGGACGGGATAAAAAGGAGAAGGAGCTGGTGAAGAAGGCAGTTTATTTAGGCATGGACATTGCCGGATACTCTTGATGTAGCAGACTGCCTTTCTCGGGAGGCACGCCTGTTTACCAATGATCTTGAAGGTATATCCCAAAGGCAGATCGTTACATGACCAGTATCACATTATCGCTGACGGTCTAC
>JAUSGV010000014.1 GCA_030648675.1 Dehalococcoidales bacterium | reverse complement strand
AATGTATCCGGAGCTTCTTTCAACCCGGTGGCCTACTTCCCGATTACAGATACGGTAGCCGTTGTCAGGCGGCAGGTTGTCGCCACGGAAAAGTGCAACGTCTGCCATAAGAAAATGGCTTTCCACGGCGGTGGACGACTGAACACCACCGCCTATTGCGAATTATGCCATAATCCGGCGAATGTGGACGTCCCCGATCAGGTTCCTGCCAGGTTTGGTGGTCCGTTCAATGTACCACCGGAATCCATTAACTTCAAATTGCTGATTCACCGCATCCATACCGGCGAAGATCTGCAAAATGACTTCACCATTTATCGAACCCGGGGAGTATTCAATTTTAATGAAGTTAGATTCCCCGGCGACACGAGAAACTGCGCCAAGTGCCACGTGAACAACTCTAACCTGTTACCACTGCCTGCGACTAATGCCAACACGGTGGCGCCTCGTGAGTTATACTCGCCGCTGGGACCGGCGGCCGCAGCCTGTCTGGGCTGCCATGATTCCAAACCCGCAGCGGCTCACGCTGCATTGATGACAGACACTCTCGGCGAGAGTTGCGCCGTCTGTCATGGGCAAGGCAAAGAATTCGCGGTGGAGAAAGTGCACGCCCGATAGTACTGGAATATAAGGATAAAAAAAGAAGCCCCGGCTTTGGTCGGGGCTACTTTTTTGCCGCGAGTACTTCTTTTAGGGGCTGCCGGACTACGATTTGTGCCCGAGAGATTGGAGTCTCTCTTTGATTTTAATGCTTGATGAGCTACAATCCGAACTCGATAGTAAAAGATGGTAAAGAAAAGGCAATTCCTGATCGGTACAATTATTGTTTTTCTGGCCGTAGGCTATATAGGGTTCATCTTGAGTCTACCGGCAGCTGCTTTGGCGGCTGAAAATGGCGTAATCCAAGGTCGGCTGGTAAATGGCACTGAGAACGGTAGTAGTGTTGCCAACCAAAACATTACCTTAAAGACTTATCTGAGCGATGCTAGTGTAGGGTTAACTACCACCAAAACCGATGCTGAGTGTAACTTTGTATTTGCTGATTTAGTCACTGACCCGCACTATAACTATGAGGCAACAGTAACCTTTCAGGAGGCAAGTTATAGTGGTGAGAGACTCACTTTTAGTGAAGTCGAGACGACCAAATCTGCTGAGATTGCCGTCTATGATTCAACTGCCAGTGATGACGCAATTGCGGTGGTAATGGAACATGTGTACATATATGTTGGGCAGGACAGCCTTAAGATAAAAGAGATCTATCTAATTAGCAACGAATCAGACCGAACTTATATTGGGTCAAAGGAAGTGCCTACCCGTGTTTGGAAGGAGACACTCAGGTTCTCCTTACCGAAGGGGGCAACAGCGCTGCAATATGGCGGGGAACTGACGGAGGCCTCTGTTGTTCCAGGTGAAGAGGGCTTTATTTACACCATGCCGGTCTTACCTACTGCCGCTGGTGAAGAAAAGCTCATAACCATTTCTTATAACGTTAGCTATAACGGGGGAGAATATACGTACTCCCAAAGGGTTAACTATCCAATGGATGGTTTCTTTATTTTTGTTCAGGGTGATAGCTCTGTGGTTGCCAGCGACCAGCTCCTACCCGGAGGGCTGGTGGAATTTGAAGGTACCCAATTTAATTATCTTTATGGCGGCGCTCTCGTCCCGGGAGATACGCTGGTTGCCCATTCCTCCAACTTATCCGGGCGCGCTAAGCAGAGTATTGTCCTGTGGGTGCTCCTTGGATTAGCGGCGCTGGTAGTTGGGTTTATCTACTTACTTAGAAAAAAGAAGAGAGCCCAGCCATCGAGTTCTTAAGTTAGTCCTTCCCGGAAGAAGAAATTACTTAGTAGGGATGATCGTAATTTGCCATCAACTAAGGTATTGAGATATAATTAGGATTAAATTGGGGGAAGGACGATGGTAATCTTATTATCCTCCGAATGTGTGGTCTGGCGGTGAAAAAGAAGCTTATTATTGGCGGTTTAATACTTGTTCTAGCCGTTGGCTATCTAGGCTTTATGGGGTTCCGTAGCTCGGCTTCCTATTACTATTCCGTAAACCAGCTGTTAGACAAGGGCAGTTCTATTTACAATAAAACGGTAAGGTTGAACGGGGACGTTGCCCCGGGATCAATTGAGCAAAAAGCCGGCGACCTTAACCTGAAATTCGCCGTTTCCGAAGGGGGGAAAACCCTCCCTGTTGTGTACCGGGGAGCTGTCCCCGACACGTTCCAGGAAGGTAATCCCGTTGTTGTCGAAGGCAGCCTTGATGCCGCTGGTGTGTTCCAGGCAAAGTCATTGATGGTAAAGTGCCCCTCAAAATACGAGCCGACAGTGGCAGCACCAGTTACTAATGGAATCAATTAATGGCTGATATAGGCTACGTTTCTTTATTTATCGCCTTTGTCGTTTCGCTCTATTCCGCTGTTGCTTACGTATTCAGCCAGCGTAAAAAGAACCTGGCGCTCTTTGCCAGTGCCAGGAACGGACTCCTTCTCGTTTGCGGCCTGGTTACCGTGGCTGTCCTTTCTTTGCTCTATTCGCTGGTAACTCATGATTTTTCCATCACTTACGTAGCGGAACACTCCAATCGCTCATTAGCCCCGGCTTACCTCATTGCTGCTCTTTGGGCCGGCGGTAACGGTTCGGTTCTGTTCTGGGGCTGGATAGTTACCATCCTGGGGGCAGTGATGGCATTGCAGACACGCCGGTCCGGCAAGGAATTGATGCCGTACACTTCGGCTGTAGTCGCAGTAACGGAGGCATTTTTCGCGATTACTCTCATCACTGTCGGAAGTCCTTTCGTAAAACTTGGTTTTACGCCGGCTGACGGTGCCGGACTAAATCCACTGCTGCAAAATCCCGGAATGTTGTTTCATCCGCCTCTCCTGCTCGCCGGTTATGCCGGGATGACGATTCCGTTCGCTTTCTGCGTTGCCGCGTTAATCAACCGGCGCGCCGGCGAAGAATGGCTGAACGGGATGAGAAGATGGGCGTTGATCGCCTGGCTGTTCCTCGGGGCAGGCAACCTTCTCGGGGCCTGGTGGGCATACAATGAACTGAATTGGGGCGGCTACTGGGGGTGGGACCCGGTGGAAAACTCCAGCCTGATGCCGTGGCTGGTTTGTACCGCGTTCCTGCATTCCGCGTTGATGCAGAGACGGCGGGGAATGTTCAAAACGTGGAGTGCCTTTCTTATAATCTTTACTTTTACTTTACCCTTTATCGGGATATTTCTCGAACGAAGTACACAGGCGTCACCGAATCACGGCTTCGGCGGTGATCCAGTACAATATGCTATCGGGTGGTTCTTTTTCTGGTTCGCTCTCCTCGCGTTGTTCGGAGCTTCCGGGGCACTGTTCTACGGGAAAAATGCTTTGAAGGGCGGCACTCAAATTGAGTCCCTGGTCTCCCGGGAGAGCACATTCTTAATTAATAACGTGCTTTTTGGGTTCTCGACGCTGGCAGTATTCGTTGGTACCTTCCTTCCGGTGATACTCACTTATATCAATGGGAGCCAGATTTCCATTAGCGCCGGTTTTTTTAACTCCGTGAACGGTCCGATATATCTGGGCATTCTGCTCCTGGCTGGAATTTGTACCACTATCGGTTGGCGGCAAGCTTCCGCGCAGAATTTGATGCGTAATTTACTGTGGCCGGCCGTTGGCGCGGTAGTGGTCGGTATAGTTCTTTTTGTCGTTGGCATACGGCAGGGATATGGCCTGGTTGGCTTCGTCATATGCAGCTTTCTGCTGCTGACTATCATTTATGAATGGATACGTGGTTCTCGCGCCCGCGCCCGCAGTCAGCACGAGAATGCAGTGAAAGCTTTCTGGGGGCTCATTATGTCGAATCGTCCCCGTTACGGCGGATTGCTGGTTCACTCCGGTATCGCTCTGATTGCTATAGGTGTAGTGGGCTCTTCGTTATTTTCGGTGACCAAAGAGGTTTCGCTAAAACCGGGTGATGTTGAAACGCTGAAACAGTATTCACTAGTGTATGACCGGGTAGAACAATCTGTCGTTAATGGCAAAGACACGCTTACCGCAGTGATTTCTATTTCAGCCGACGGAAAGCCCATCGGGCAGTTAAGGCCTTATATCAGGGAAATACCCAAGACAGCCATTCGTTCGACTTTGGTGGATGACATCTGGATAAATATGACCAACCCGGACGTTGACGGTCAGGCGGTCTTTAAAATGAATTTGAACCCGCTGGTGAGCTGGATGTGGATCGGCAGTTACGTATTGATATTGGGCGGTTTACTGGCTTTCTGGCCTGATTTAAATGGAGAGAGGAAGAGGTAGTTAATGGTTATCGCTGCCGCTCTGATATTGACGGTTTTTTGTTTCATAGCAATAGCTGTTCCATTTTTCCGTAATGGAGATAATAGCGTGCGGGCCTGGTTATTTGAGTTCGAGGATTCTTCGAAAAAAACCGATTCTGGGCGCACTCTGTTTAAGCAACTGGAAACCGATTACCGGACAGGTATCCTTAGTGAAGAGGACTACCGTTCTCAGAAAAACTCGCTTCAGGGTACGACTGCGGGTGCGGTGGAGTTAAAAACGGAAGGGGCCTCCAGTCTGGACGAGGAGATCGAGAACAGGGTAGCCGGCTTGCGCGGCGGCGGAGAAGCCGCGCCGGACGATGAAATCGAAGAGAATGTCCGTCAATTGCGTAGTACCTCGATCCCTGCAGGCAGCCAGCCTGCTGCGGCCGGTAGTGCCCGGCAGGCCAAAGCTCGTTACTGCTCTAATTGCGGGGCAAAAGTTCAGCCCGGGGGCCGTTTTTGCTCCCGGTGCGGAGAACAACTGAACTAGGGGGATTATTTTGTTTAAGCGTTTTATTCTGGTTTTATCGACGGCCGTTTTAATATTAAGTCTGGGTTTGCCGGCATCGGCACAAGGCGCCGGCGGCACTATTGCCGGAAAATTGACCAACGGTACCGGGGGCGGCAGCAGCGTCTCGGACGTTGAAGTTCGTCTTGAGACTTATGTTAACTCGATACCGGCGGCTAACGCGACAGCCCGGACGCAGAACGACGGCAGTTTTAAATTCGATAATCTGGTAACTGATCCGCAAAACACCTATAACCTTGCGTTGCTTTACCAGGAAGTCGACTATGTTAGCAGCAACATCGCCTTCGGAGCAGGTGAAACTAGCCGGTCCGAGAATATCACTGTTTACGATTCCACCGACAATGTCGATGCCATTATCGTCGATACCGCTCATACCATCATAGTTCCCGGCGACGGCGTACTCGAATTTACCGTGGTTTACGATTTCATCAATAGTACTGACCGTGCTTTTGTCGGAACGGGCGAGCCGATGGCCAACGGTAAGAAGAAAACTTTGACATTTACTCTTCCGGCAGATGCTACTGAAGTCCAGTATGGCGACGGCTTGCAGACAAACTACGTTTACCCGGGTCATGGAGGCTTCATCGATACGATGGCGGTCTTGCCGGGGTACAGAGAGATCGTATACGGCTACAAAGTGGCTTACGACGGGGGTTCCTATAATTTCAAGGAGAAAATGAATTATCCCGCCGATTGGTTCAATCTGCTGATAGAGGGCACCGGCATTAAAGTGACCTCCGATCAGTTGATCGACCAGGGACCCGTCGAACTGATGCCGGGCACTTCCTATGTGTACCTGGTGGGACAGAATTTTACGATTGGGCAGGTTGTTTCGGCTACCTTGACCGGACTGTCGGGTACGGCAAACCAGACGTTGATCATGGTTCTGGCTGCCGCGGCAATCGTCCTCATACTTGGCGGCGGACTGGCGTACTGGAGGATGAGAACCAGACGCAACCTGCAGCCGGTTGAAAACGTTGTCGGGGAAAAAGAAGACGAACAGGGTTTGCTTATCGAGCTTGCCCGGCTGGATGATGATTTTGCCGCCGGTAGAATTGCGGAAGATGCCTATCGTGTACACCGCGCCGCGAAAAAAGCACGGCTTGTCAAGTTGATGAGCGGCAATAGAGGCTAGTGGAAATCAATGACGGGGGAACAGGATTTGGCAACCCGTCCACTGGCTTTCCAAATCCATGGGTTAACTAAAGCCTTCGGTAGCCGTAAGGCTCTGCGCAGCGTCGACCTCGAGATTCAATCCGGTAAATCCCTGGTTATTTTCGGGCCGAACGGAGCCGGAAAAACCACCCTCATGAAAATCTTGTCCACCGTTATGAACCCGACGTCCGGCACTATTCTGGTAAACGGACTGGACCTTAAAACCCATGCCTGGGAAATAAGGCGGAATATCGGCATCATAACCCATCAAACGCTGCTTTACGGCAACCTGACCGGTTATGAAAACCTTCAATTTTACGGCCGCATGTTTGATGTCCCGGACCTCGAAACGAGAATTCGAGAAATTGTCGGTCTTGTAGGTATGACTGCCCGCCAGCATGACCGTGTGGCCACTCTGTCGAGGGGTATGCAGCAGCGGTTTGCGATTGCCCGTGCCCTGGTGCACAAGCCGTCTATTGTGCTTATGGACGAACCGGAAACAGGGTTGGATCAGGAAGCAATTCCGTTGTTGTGGAACGCGATGCCTGATGACTCCGGACGGAGACGAACGATAATTCTTGTTACGCACAGTCTGGAAAGGGGTCTCGAACTTGGCGACAGTATCATTATTCTGGACCGGGGAAAAATCGTTTTCGAAGGGGTCCGTGAAGCCCTCGATCTGGCCGGTGTTCAAGCCGCCTACCGGAAAAGTACGAGCATGAGCATATGAGATTCTGGCGGAAAGTGCTGACTATTGCCTGGAAGGACGCGGTTTCCGAACTGCGCAGCCGGGAAATTATCGCCTCAGTCCTGGTCTTCACGGTTTTAGTTATCGTCATTTTCAATTTTGCTTTTGGCGCCGATCAGGAGAAGATCGGGTCAGTTGCTCCCGGAATGCTGTGGACTACGTTCGTATTTGCCGGGATGCTGAGTCTGAACCGCTCTTTTATTTCCGAAAAAGAAAACGGTTGTCTTGAGGGTCTTATGGTCTGCCCGGTGAGCCGCGAAGCGATATATGCGGGAAAAGCATTGAGTAGCTTGCTGTTTATGCTGATCATAGAGGCCATCGCACTCCCCGTCTTTGCCGTCCTCTTTAATATTCCCGTTATTTCCGTTCAAATCATAGTCGTTACTTTGCTTACGACCATCGGTTTTGTTTCAGTAGGCACACTGTTCTCCGCTCTCGCCGTTA
>JAUSGV010000011.1 GCA_030648675.1 Dehalococcoidales bacterium | reverse complement strand
ATGGCCGAAGCTTGGGTACCCATGGACGACGCCCTGGCAATGGTGGTGGTTGATTTAAGCGGACGCGCCTACACCGCGTTGGACTTGCCCTTCAGCCGCAGCAGCAAGAAGTGGGAACTGATCGGCTTTACGCCCGACCTTATCCGTCACTTCCTTGAATCCCTTGCCGCTGAAGCCCGAATCAACCTGCATGCTCGTATCTTGTATGGCGAAAACGACCATCACAAAGCCGAAGCCTTGTTCAAAGCTCTGGGAAGAGCATTGGATAAAGCGACACGGATCGACGAGCGAATAAAAGGCGGGCTACCGAGCACGAAGGACTTACTGTAGTTTTTCCCCGGTAAGCTTCTCGTATGCTTCGCGATAGCGGCGGGAGGTAGCTTCGATAACTTCATCGGGCAGCGTCGGCGCGGGGGGTTTTTTGTTCCATCCTGATTGTTCCAACCAGTCGCGCACCGGCTGTTTATCATAGCTGGATTGAGATTGCCCCACGCGATATTGGCTGGCGTCCCAGAAACGCGAGGAGTCCGGCGTCAGCAGTTCGTCGATCAACAAGAGCTTGTAACCATCCAGGCCGAATTCCATTTTGGTATCGGCAATAATGATGCCTCGGTCGGCAGCATACTTTCTCGCCCGGGTGTAAATTTCCAGAGTTTTATCCCGCATTTGTTCGGCGAGCACTTTACCGACAAGTTTCGCAACGTCATCCATAGTTATCGGTTCGTCATGCCCTGAATCAGCCTTTGTCGTCGGGGTAAAGATTGGTTCCGGAAGTTCCTGGCTTTCCTTCAACCCTTTGGGTAAACGCACTCCGCAAACCGACCCGGACTTCCTGTATTCCGCCCACCCGGAACCGGCCAGATAGCCGCGTACGACGCATTCGATGGGTACCCGGACCAACTTTTTCACGATCATCGACCGTCCTCGAAGATAATCCGGATATGCAAAACGGTTTTCCGGAAGGAGAAAGACATCGAATACCTTCGGATCGTCGACCGGTTGTATCAGGTGGTTCGGCACCAAAGCGGCGGTTACGCCGAACCAAAAAGCGGACATCTGGTTCAATACTCGCCCCTTGTCCGGTATACCGCAGGGCAAAATGACATCGAAGGCCGAAATGCGATCGGTAGCTACGATAAGCAGTTGGTTACCGAGATCATACGTATCCCTTACCTTACCGCGAATAAAAAGAGGTAAGGGCAAATCCGTACTCATGAGGACCGGCATCTCGGGTTTCATCCGACTATATTTCTTGAATAGTTATTTGAGTGATGATATCGCCGTTTTGCAGTTTGTTGAGAACGTCCATTCCGCCGGTCAATTGACCGAAAACGGAATGATGGCCGTCAAGATGGGGCTGGGGGCCATAGGTAATGAAAAACTGCGAACCGTTGGTATCCGGCCCGGCATTTGCCATGGACAAAGACCCGGTGCCGTGGGTATGTTTGAGGGCACCATTGGCTCCCCGGGGAAATTCATCAGCAAACTCATAACCGGGACCACCTCTGCCGGTCCCGGTGGGATCTCCCCCTTGTGCCATGAAATCGGGAATAACACGGTGGAAAGCGACCCCGTTGTAAAATCCATCGCGGGCCAGGAATACAAAATTATTCGTAGTTGCCGGAACGTCGGTAAAAAGCTCGACGACAAGCTTACCTTTTGCCATGTCGCAAACGGCAGTGTACTTTTTGCCGGCATCGATTTGCATCGCCGGGGGGGCAGAATATGTTTTCATGGTTTCTAGTTTAGTTTGTAATATCGTTAGAGTCAAGAAGACGAAAGAAAAACCTTTGACATAAGACGCTAAAGCTGATATTTTCTTATAGCCTATGACACTAACAAAAGAAATGAACAAAACGCCGGCTATTGCCTTCCGCTGGTCTTATTTCGCGCTGCCGGCGGCTATTTTAGCGGCTTCACTGATTTTAACTGCCGTTTTCTATCCCCGGCTCCCGGCGGAACTTGCCTATCATTTCAAGAGCGACGGCACCCCGGACCGCTCGCTGGGCCGCAATCAGATCCTCTTCGTGATGCTTTTCCCCCAGGCCTTTCTCACCATGATGGCCGCCGCCACCGCCTGGGTTATGATCAAGCTTAATTCCCGTTTACAGCCAACTCAAATCGCAATCAAACCGGAAAAGCCTGTCCCCGTATCAAGTACGGGGCAAGCTCTGAGCAAAGTCGAAGGAATCATCAGCCTGATGGGAAATATCTTAGCACTGCCCGAGATCGTTCTCGCGTTTTTCATGCTCGATGTTTTCCTTTACAACGCATTTCAAATTCACTTCCTGGCGATTTGGTTTACCGGAGCGATCGTCATGGTAATCGGCGGTATTTTTATAGGTGTGTTCTTCTTTAAAACTTTCCGCGAAAGCCGACGAACTAACCATTAGTCTCAAGGCTGTGATAAACTAATCAAAATTTCTAAAAGCCGCGTCTGTAATCAAGGAGCGATTATGGAACCCGAAAACATGCCCACCGCGCCCGAAATGGCAAAGATTGTCTCTCTCTGCCAGCGGCGCGGTTTTATCTTTCAGAGTAGCGAAATCTACGGGGGACTTTCAAGTTGCTGGGATTACGGCCCGCTCGGGGTCGAATTAAAACGCAACATTAAAGAAGCCTGGTGGCGGGCAAACGTCATACAGCGTGACGACGTTGCCGGTATTGATTCCAGCATCTTAATGCATCCTAAAGTATGGGAAGCCAGCGGACACATCCAGGGATTCTCCGACCCCCTCGTGGAATGCAAGGCATGTAACCAGCGCTTCCGAGCCGACCATGTCTGGGTATTAGCCGTCAAAGACGCCGGGCACGACGTTCAAGGCTACATCAGTACGCTCGAACCGGCTGATTTGATTCGAAAGGCAGTGGATTTTTCAAACAGGTTGCCCGAGCACTTACGGGTAGCGGAATCCGAGCAGGCAAAGCGATTTGGAAAGAAAGACCTGCTGCAAAATTTGACATCCGAAATTGCCAAAATACCCTGCCCGGCATGCGAAGTCGTCGGCAAATTAACCGAACCCCGGCAATTCAACCTCATGTTTAAGACGCACATGGGTCCGGTCGAGGAGCAAGCTAACGTCGTCTATATGCGTCCGGAAACCGCCCAGGGCATTTTTGTGAATTTCCAGAATGTCCTCAACAGTACCAGGAAGAAATTACCTTTCGGCATCGCCCAGATCGGTAAAGCCTTCCGTAATGAGATCACGACGGGCAATTTTATCTTCCGCAGCCGCGAATTCGAACAAATGGAAATCGAATTCTTCGTCAAACCGGGAACGGAAGAAGAATGGCTTAATTATTGGCTGGAGAGAAGGCTGAAATGGTATGTCGACCTCGGTATTAAGGCAGAAAGCCTTCGCCTGCGCAAGCACCAGGAAAGAGAGCTGGCGCACTACGCCAAAGCCTGCTACGACGTTGAATTTGTCTTTCCCATGGGCTGGGCGGAATTGGAAGGCATCGCCAGCCGGGGCAATTTCGACCTTACACAGCATGCCAACGCCAGCGGCAAGGATCTTTCCTACTACGACGAGGAATCCAAAGAGCATTATCTGCCCTTTGTTATCGAACCATCCGCCGGTGTCGACCGTTCCGTACTCGCTTTCCTGTGCGGTGCTTACGCCGAGGAGCCGGACAAAGATGAAACGAGGGTAGTATTGCACCTGCATCCCAATTTGGCCCCGGTCAAGGTTGCTGTCCTGCCGTTAAGCCGGAAGGATCCCTTGGTCGAGATGGCTAAAGATGTTCAGGTAAACCTGCGGACGCTGTTCCCGACGCAGTATGACGACGCCCAGAGTATTGGGCGCCGCTACCGCCGCCAGGACGAAATCGGGACTCCCCTATGCGTTACTGTTGATTTCCAGTCGCTGGAAGACAATCAGGTTACAATACGTGATCGCGACAGCATGAGCCAGATACGCATCCCGGTTGCGGTGCTCGTCGAAACGGTGTTTAAAAAACTCGGTGGCGAAGACTTTCTGACACTACCGCCCGGGGGCAGCGTGGTCAAGGTGGAGAAAGAGTAAGGGACTGCAAGCTCTAACCCCCACTCTCCCTCACTAACCTGATGTAAGTTGTCCAATGCTCATGTCGTGGTCACAATACATACAATCCGTTTAGCCTGAAATTGACCTCTGGTCGTGAAATGAGACGCTGCCCGCCTAACTCATCGGCCACCGTGCTCCGCGATACCTGGCAACTCCGCGATATCTCCCGCTCGCTGATACCGCAGTCATATTTTAACCGAAGGACTTCTTTGATCTTGCGCATGGACAATCTCCTGTTCGGCATGAATCACCTCCAACAGTGATTCTATGCCTTTGTATTGTCCAGAGCCCTTCCAACAGGGGTGGCTTGCCTTCGCTGAAGCTTTAGCGCAAGCAGGCCGATTACTCCGAAAAATGCAGGTAGTTATTAAATTGTTAAAGTGCTGACGCTAAAAGGCTCAAAGCGGCCGGTTCGTTTTTCGTTTTGTGTTAACATCTTTGTTTCCGAAAAACGAATCCCTTCGGCAAGCTCGGCCTGAGGCTGATTCTTCTTTTGCCGGTCCCATTTGTTTACGCTCGGCAGGGCATTTGATTTGGTTTGATTTGGCACTTTCAAATATCTGCGATTCCTGGAGTTTTTGGCGGGGTTCCGGCGGGACCGCGTCGGAATAGAAGCTAAAGCGACAGATAAGAGGCTAGTCCCCGATTCGTAAAAGCTTGCCGATTCACTACGTTCATACGGCATCCCGAAGACGTTAGGAATCGGGACATACGGGGTGTCGCCCCGATAAATACGGGGCACAAGTGCTGCGGCGGCACGTTCTGGTTCCCGCTCCTGCCCGCTGTAGCGGTTCGACGCGCAGGCGGGCTGCCCGCCACGGTGTTTTCCTTCGACTTCGCTCAGGACAGGCTCTTCGACCTGAATCAGAGCTTGCCCCGTACTTGATACGGGGACGGGAATTATCACTCATGAGCCAAGTATAGAACAGGTGTTCTATAAGGCGTCAAGGGGATTTTGTCGCGGTAGGTTATTCAGCGATAATTTGTAGTGTCAGGCAGCCAAAGCCGGGATACTCGCAGGGTTTCATCACCGGCTGTGTATGGCATTATAAAAGCGGACCACTTTTGATGGAGGTGGTTCCCTTTTCGAATGCCGTTTTCTTTTAAAACTGGCTCCCTTTTAGTAGCCATTAACAACATGAGGAATACCAGGACACGGTGGCTTGGTTAGTCGGCCAATTTTTCCCTGCTACATTTTGCCCTGAGAAAGTGAATCGCCCACTGAAAATGATGCATCCAGCGAATTCATATAGATAACCTTGTGATTGCTCGTCTTAATCCCGCTTTGCCTTGACCTAGATTAACTCTGGTGTTAACATAGATATTAAGGGGGTAGTATGAGCAGAATAAAATCAGTTGGAATGGCCGAGGCTCGGCCAAAACTTACCCAGCTTGTGGATGAAGTCTCGGGTGGTGGGGAGCCGTATCTTATAGTCTCCGGCAGCCGGGTAAAGGCGGTTCTCGTCGGGGTTAATCAGTATAACGACATGATAGAGCGCCTGGAAGACCTCTCAGATGCTGCGGAGTTGCTTCAGGCTGAACTGGACCAAGAGCCGACAATCCCATTCGAGGAACACTTGGCGAAGTCGAAAGGGCTTAAGAGTCGTGTACCGGCTGGAAGTTAGCCACGCTGCCCACCGGCAGATCAGCCGACTTCCATGGCAGACTCAGGAGAGGGTTAACCGGACTATTGCTCATTTGGCCGAAGATCCCCGACCACCTGGCATTAAGAAGCTTATCGCAAGAGATGGCTACAGAATTCGTGTTGGTGATTACCGGGTACTTTATCTGGTGGATGATAACGCGAAGCTGATTGTCATTTATCGGGTGATGTCGAGAGGGGATGTTTATCGAGCTTAGTTAGCTTCATGATTTAACAATCAGGCACTTTCAAGACAAGCGGTATAAATGGTCGACTATTCAGGCTTATTAGGCGATGTTCCACGCCGTCCGGGCGTTGGTTTACCTTAAAGGTTACCGTGAAAAGAGCCATTATTGCGTGTCGATTGCGCTAAAGGCGCTATTCGTAGAGGAAGGTAAACTCGATGCTCAATAGGAACGAGACTTCCTTAATGCGATGAATTTATGAGAAGCCGCGGACTATGAAGCTCATTTTTCTGAAGCTGGAGCAACCGCTGTTAAGGCTGCGGACAAGAAGTTTATGAGCAAAACCTGGGGAATGCTAGATAATAACCGGTAACTCGCCGGCGATGGCGGTTTTAGAGCGGAGGAGGGCAATCTCCTGGTCGAGTCCAGGGACAGTCTCGGCATCAGTGAGCTTTTGCCGGAGTTCCGGAGGGACCGTTTTAGAATAGAAGCCCGATTCCCCCGTGTCAATCCAAAAAACATACGGGGAGTTTCAGAGAGGGGTATCAGGAGAATCGAACTCCGATTACTTCCCCTCAGTTTCCCTGTCTCTAAACCAGCGGTTAATCTCATCGAGTACCGGTGGAGCAATATAAAAGACTTCGACGTCGGCAGGGAAATGTATGTAATGCTTTTCTCTACAAAAAAAGGTGCCAATTTTATCCGGACCAAGAGTAATATCAATTTGCTTACTGATAAACTCATTTCTGCTCTTGCTGGTCTGTTCATAAGATTCGTAGATTTTTGTGGCTACTTTTTGATTTTGCAAACCGATAGACAGACACCGGCTCCAGTCTATATATTCGGTTAACAGGTCAGGGTCTTCGGTTTGTTCAAGTTTTGCCCCTTTTTCGATCAACTTTTTCGCGATCTGGTAGCTTTTTTCATTCAAACTTTTAAGATCATTAAGACCTTCTTCCCCGCCTGTTTGAACCAACTCGTGGTAAATTACATTTACTTTCCCTAATTTTGATTGAAGGTCATTAATTTGGTCTTCGACTTGCTTCCAATACCTTTCAATCTTTTCCAGATAATCGACAGGCGTATCCTTGAGGATGTACGTAAGGGGAACAAAAAACAATCGTCGGCCTTTATTAAATTGTTCTACCGGGGGTTTTTCAATCTTACCGAGTTCTTCTGCCATATAATCCACCAAAATTCAATTTTTTTGTTGGAGGTATGTTAAATATTGTAAGTGTCTTTCTGTTAAGAAACAAGAGAGAGAAGTATTAAAATAACCGGTAGGCCTCACAGGCCCGGGGCGGTCTGACACCCCGGAAATTCATGGACGTAGACGGAAGAACTAAAATGCAGGTGAAATGAGGTTGGGGTCTGGTCAAGGCAACATCTTCGCAATGTCTCCTGTGCTAGAATTATTGCAAGTAATCGTTAAATGGTACTGACTGAATAGTTGCTTTAGGAAAAAAAGGAGGGCAAACCTTGGAGAGAACATTAAAAAACGAAAAATCCTACCGTAACCTGTTTCTCATCGCTGCCTTGTACGATTTTATTCTGGGCCTGGTATTTTTTGTGTTCTTGCCCTTCTTCTTTGAAAATGTCTTCAAGATTCCCGCCCCTAATTATCCGGGCTTTTACCAGGCTGCCGCCGCCTTTGTCTTTGTCATGGGAGTAGGGTTCTATTTTGTGTACCGTAACATGTACCAGAATGCTGATATAGTCAAACTCGGTATCGTCTTCAAGGTGGTGTACGCCACCCTGGCATTTTATTATGTCTTCTTTCAAGACATGCCGGTGATTTTCTCCATTTTCGGTGCCCTGGACATCATCTTTATAGTATTTTTTCTTTTCTATTTGCGCGCTTATAGAAAAGAGATTCAGATATGATTCCAGGCCAGATCAATGTCATATTTGGCTGGGCCTGGATGTGCGTCGGCCTTATCCTGGGACTGATTCTGGGTCTGCGGGCCGAACGCGACCAATGGCTTGGCGGTTATGACTCCCTTACCCGCCGCTATCTCCGGCTTGGCCACATAGCCTTCATCGCTCTGTCGATAATCAATATTCTTTACGGAAAGGAGCTTGGCTCAACCGATATCCCTCCGTACGTTATAACCGCCGGGTCTCCGTTGCTGATTTTTGGTGCTGCTGGAGTTCCTGTCACCTGCGTCATAGCCGCTTTCTTCAGAAAGGCGAAATACTTTTTACCCTTGCCGGCTATTTCGCTGTTAGTTGGAATCGGTATCCTGGTCATCGGTTTTATGACCTAGGCACGGGAGCGAACCGTGAAGATAGCTCTAATTTCTCCCCGAACTTTCCGGCTTGGCCGCAGCCTCGAATTTCAGCGGTTCCTGCAGCATTCACCGGAGATGGAATTTTACCGGCAGTACTGGTCCGGACTCGGTTCCGGGTTACTGGTCATCGCGGCCTTAACACCGAGCGACATTGAGATTGAATTGATCGATGAAGACATCGAGGATATCGATTTCCAGCGGGATTATGACCTGGTCGGCATTACTGCGGTGACTCAGCAGGCAACACGGGCTTATGAAATCGCACGCAAATTCCGGGAGAGAAAGGTCAAGGTTGTGCTCGGAGGAATTCATACCACTGTCTTACCCGATGAAGCCAGGCTCCACGCCGACAGCATCGTTGTGGGTGAAGCGGAAAACCTGTGGCCAACCCTTTTAGACGATTTCAGGCAAAATAGATTAAGGCCGCTATACACGTCCCGCCAGGAAGTCGACCTTAAACATTCCCCGCTGCCCAGGTACGACCTGTTGAGAGATAAGCCGGCCAAGATTGTCTGGGTGCAGGGTACCAGGGGTTGCCCTCACGATTGTGCGTTCTGCTGCGCCTCGAAAGTATACGGAGTCAAGCACCGGCACAAGACAGTCGACCAGGTGATTGCCGAGATTAAAGAGGTGCGCCGGATAAAGAAACACGCCTTGATAGGCTTCGCTGATGACAATCTTCTCTGCGACAAGCATTATTCACGCGAGCTATTAGAAAAGGTTGCCGGACTAGGGATAAGGTGGATCGGGCAAACTGATATATCGGTTGCCCGGGACACCAGCCTGCTTCGGCTGGCCAAGCGGAGCGGTTGTGTGGCATTACTCATCGGATTCGAAAGTATTGTGCCGGATAACTTAAAGGGGTTAGATTCAACTGACTGGAAACTGAAACAACTTGCAAATTATGCCGAATATATCAAGTCGATACAGAACTGCGGTATAGGTATCATCGGCCTTTTTATTACCGGTCTTGATTACGATGATAATTCAATCTTCGATCGGTTGGCTGATTTCATCATAGACAATCACTTACTTGGAGCTCAGATTACGGCTCTGACTCCGTTTCCCCATACCAGAGTTAGAGAAGACTTGCTGCGGGAGGGGAGAGTTCTAAATACACCCTGGGACAACTACACCTTCTATGACGTTAATATAAAGCCTAAGGGCATGACTCCGGAAGAGCTGGAGCAAGGAATCCTGCATACTTTCAACAGGATTTATTCATCAAAGGTCGCACTGGGTAAACAGAGGTATTTCAAGAACATTGCGGCTAAAGTGCACCAAACGCGAGTCTCGAGAAATAATACCGGATTGTAATTATGAAAATCGGTCTGATGGCGCTAAGCGGTGTCAGGGTCAGGAATGAGAAGCTGATAAAGCTGGGGGTTACGCTGCCACAATTTGTCTCCCGAGGGAAGGTGGTGGCACAATTGCCCAGCCTTTCCCTACTGATAATAGCCGCGATGACCCCAGACGATATTGAAACAGCTTATATAGAAGTCCCTGACATCAATCAGGTAAAAGTATTAAATACCGGTTATGACCTGGTGGCAATAACGTCTTATTCGGCTCAGATTTATGAAGCTTACGAGCTTGCCCGCCGGTACAGGGAGGCGGGAATCCCGGTTGTCATCGGAGGACTCCACGTGTCGGCCGAACCGGAAGAAGCCAAACAATACGCTGATAGCGTTGTCATCGGAGAAGCCGAGTTGCTTTGGCCCAGGGTAATTGATGATTTCAGGAATAACCGGTTGCAACCCATTTATAAAGAAGAGCACCCGGGAAACTACGCCATGGCTGATTCTCCGATGCCAAGATATGAGCTGCTGCAGCCCAAAAACTATAATAGAATGACCGTACAGACTTCAAGAGGATGCCCCCATGAATGCGAGTTTTGTTCCGGGAGCAAACTCTTTGGCAGCGGCTTCAGACAAAAACCTGTTGACCGGGTAATTGAGGAAATAAAGGGGATAAAAGAGATATGGCCCAAACCGTTTATAGAGTTTGCCGACGATAATACCTTTGCGGATAAGAAGTGGTCAAAAGAATTTCTCGATAAGCTTATTCCCCTTGATATCAGGTGGTTTGCCGAAACCGACATTTCCGTAGCCGATGACGAAGACCTGTTAAAGGCAATGTATCATAGCGGATGTTATCAGCTTCTTATCGGGCTGGAAAGCACCAGTGAAGACAGTTTAAACGGAATCGAGGCTCACAACTGGAAACTGAAAAGGCGGGACGGGTATATGGCAGCAATCGACAAAATACAATCAAACGGCATCGCCGTAAACGGCTGTTTTATTGTCGGTCTCGACGGTGATACTCCCGGCATTTTCGAGGACATCAGGGCATTCATTGATAAATCCAGATTACTGGAGGCGCAGGTCACGGTTTTGACACCATATCCCGGCAGCCCGGTATATAAAAGGCTGAAATCCGAGGGTAGATTGCTGAAAGACAAATTTTGGGACCGATGCACAATGTTCGATATCAATTTCACCCCCAGGAATATGAGTATGGAAGAACTGGAGAATGGACTTCTGTGGATATTTGGGGAGATATACACCGAACAAGAATATCTAAAACGCAAAAGGCATTATATGGACATCGTCAAAAAGCTACCCAAGAGGGGGCAACAATGAACCCGCTGGAGCAAGAGATTATCGATGTTATAGCCGAAGAGGGCGGCATTGATAAGAGTGATATAACGAGAGACTCTAATCTATATGATTTAGGCATTGATTCGTTAAGCTCGTTAGAAATTTTAGTAGCGCTGGAAACCCGGTACGATATAACAATTCCTCAAAACAGGTTGAGGGACGTAAACAGCGTAAAAGAAATTATTACGGTTGTCGTGAGCGAAATTAATAAGAAAAAACA
>JAUSGV010000002.1 GCA_030648675.1 Dehalococcoidales bacterium | reverse complement strand
ATTGTGGAGGATGTTCCCTCCGGCAGCGACTGGCATATCATGCTGATTGACAAGAACGGACAGGCTAAGCTTGTGCCCGCTGACGGATATGCCGGTCTGAACAACTACGCCCTCGTCGAGAAACTGAAGGGAGCCTACGGGCAGGACATCGGGGTGCTTTCCATCGGTCTGGCCGGCGAACGGGGATATCGAAACTCCTCTGTTCAGTGTACTGATGCCGGTAGCGGCCACCCCAGCCGGGCGGCGGCCCGGGGGGGGCTGGGCAGCCTGATGGGCTCCAAAAATCTAAAGGCAGTCGTCATTCAGCCGGCTGCCCGCAGGCAGGAATTCGCCTATGCCGACCGGGCGAAATTCAACGAAGCCAACAAGAAGATTATCGACCTGACCACCGCGGAAAACGGCCCTTCCACCAGTATGACCAAAGTCGGCACAATCAACCTGATCGAAAACTTCAGCTACCAGGGCTTAATCCCGGTACACAACTATAGCGGCGAGCTTTACGACGCCGAGAACATGAAAAAAGTAAACGGCGCCGCCTTTCTGGAAAAGCTCAAGCAGAACGGCGGGCGGAACGGATTACCATGCCAGCCCGGTTGCACCATCAGATGCAGTAATATTTACAATGACAGCCAGGGCAAATATGTCACCAGCGCTCTCGAATACGAGACCGTAGCCATGCTGGGACCTAATTGCGATATTGCCGACCTGGATTATATTGCCGAGGCCGATCAAATCTGCGATGACATCGGTGTAGACACAATTGAGACGGGCGCTACCATCGGAGTCTGCATGGAAGCCGGTAAAATCCCCTGGGGCGATACAAAGGCAGCGCTGACCCTGCTCAAGGAAATGGTGGATGGAACCGAATTCGGTAAACTGATGGGGCAGGGTACCGAGACCGTAGGTAAGAAACTCGGCGTCAAGAGGCTACCGGTAGTAAAAGGACAGTCCCTCTCTGCCTACGAACCACGCAACGCGCAGATAATCGGCGTGACCTTTGCAAAGTCCACGATGGGTGCTGATCACACGGCCGGAGCGGCCCCGATGGGTAACGGGGACATGATGACCAAAACCATGCGCATCACTATGTCAGGCAGGTTACAGGCTAATATGGCTACCTCAGACAATTTTATGTGCATGTACGGCTTCATGCCTGCTTCCGGTGACCAGACTATTCTTCCCGGACTGATGGCGGGCGCTTACGGCGGCGATTGGACGTTCGACAAGGTAATCCAGATAGGCCGCGATACGCTGGATATGGAACGCAAGTTCAACGAAGCCGCCGGTTTTACACTCAAGGACGATGTGCTGCCCGAGTTCTTCTACAAAGAGGTAGCCCCTTCCAGCGGAGCCATATTTGACCTGTCGAAGGAAGATATGGCAGATACATTCAAGTAAAGGCGCAGCAAAGCTGGTTTTCTTTAAGATTTCAAGGAGGCGAGCATGCCAGACCCGATTGTTTTTAACAAGCAGATGGCGGAGGAGACATATGACGCAGCAGCGTCTTCGTACGACAGCATCTGGTTTTTTAAAGACTGCGGCCAGCGTCTTATTGACCTCCTAGACGTTCATCCCCGTGCAAAGGTTTTGGACGTCGCCACTGGCACCGGAATGGTGCTTATGCCGGCAGCCAGGCGAGTCGGGCCTAATGGTCACGTCACCGGAATCGACATATCCCACAATATGCTTCAACAGGCAGGACGGGCAGCAATGGCGAGCGGTCTAAGGAACACCGATTTCCTCAGAATGGATGCGGAACACCTGCAGTTTCCTGATGCGTCCTTCGATGTCGTTACATGCGGTTTCGGCATCATGTTTTTTTCTCCGGCTGCATTCGGTGAGATGTACCGCGTGTGCAAGCCGGCGGGATTGATCGGCGTAACGGTTTACGATAAAACCGTTGCGGTTGACTGGCGTCTGTTACAGATATTCAATGCATTGGCTAAAGAGTACAAAGTGGGGGAGTTTGCGTTGCCGCGTCCGGCGTTACTTTCGCCCGAAGAAACTGAAGCGCTGCTCGCCGGCTGCGGATTCAATCCCAGAGAGACTTACCGAGAAACAAGAGAGCGAGTTTTCGCCAATGCAGAAGAGTATTGGGACAAGATCATCCTGTCCAATTGGTCACGCGTGTTTGTCACGAATTTGGATGAGGCAGCCAGAGTCCGTTTCAAAGAAGATTATCTTAAGAGGTCAATGACGGCTATGCAGCCGGATGGTTTTCATGTCTCGTTTCCGATAATATATTCGATTGCTCAGAAGTAGATTAGTGTCCTGACATTACGGTGGGAGGAAAATAATGGCAACTAAGATGACACAACATAAGGCAACAGAACAACTGTATCAGGAAAGAAATAAGAGAATCACTGATGCCGTCCAGTTGAAAATACCGGATAGGGTTCCTGTCGATATCGCCTTCGGCTATTTTCCGGCTAAGTACCTCAGCATACCCGTCTCGACTGCCTATTATGACTACGATACGTGGTTGGAAGCCACCAAGAAAACGGTACTGGATTTCGAGCCGGATGGCGTCTTCTTTGTCAACGGCTTCTCAACAGGAAAGGCGATGGAATACATCGACCCGAAGTCTGT
>JAUSGV010000001.1 GCA_030648675.1 Dehalococcoidales bacterium | reverse complement strand
GACCTCGGGATCGACGACGTTAGTGGCGTCCAGGCGGCCGCCCAACCCGGTTTCTATCACCTGAAAATCTACGCCCCTTGACCGGAAATACTCGAAGGCCATAGCGGTAGTTACCTCGAAGGTAGTCAGCAAGCCGTAGGTAGCTGCCCGGTTCACGTGTTCGATATCCGGCTTTATTTTTTTCACCATCGCGACAATATCTGCGTCCGTTATCAGGACATTATCGATGCGTATGCGCTCATTGTAGGAATGCAGATGAGGCGAAGTATAAAGTCCGGTAGCGTAGCCTGAAGCTGTCAATGCCGAAGCCGCCATTGCAGCAACACTACCTTTTCCTTTAGTGCCGGCGACGTGCACCGTCTTTGCCGCGAGATGAGGGTTACCCAGCCGCCCCAGTAAGGCGGCCACACGCCTCAAATCGTAATGCAGCAGTTGCTGCGGCATCATGTTCTTTTCGAAATCGACAAAACTGTAAATGTAGTCCAACGCTCGCTGATAAGCTGTATCCACTATGCTACCCTCTTTCTCTAGCCTTGCCCCAAGTCATCGCTAGGAGCGTGGCAAAGCCTGTCCTGAGCCTGCCGAAGGAAAGCAATCCGTACAGCAGATATAGTCCAGGGCTTGCTGATATGCGGTATCCACTCTGCCCTCTCTTTAAGCGAAATGAGAAATAAATTATAACACCGCCACTTAAAGCTGAACAAACGGCACGCCGGCCGTGTTCATCGGGAAAGCAGCCGTTTACGTCTGACCGAACTGTGTGGTAACATATCTCCCATATCATGAGTAAGATAAAAGTGGGAATCATCAACGTGACCGGTTACGCCGGCGTCGAGCTGGCGAGAATACTCGGTCAACACCCGGAAATAAAGCTGACTTCGGTCACGGGGCGGAGCGCCGCCGGGCAGACGCTGGCCGAGGTATTTCCCCACCTGGCAAACCTCAACCTTGCCATCACTACCGAATTGGGGGATGTCGATTTTGCCTTTTCAGCGTTACCTCACAAAGAGAGCTCCAAAGAATGCCTCCCGCTTATCCAGGGCGGTACCAGGGTGGTAGACATCAGTGCCGATTTCCGATTGAAGGACCCGACTGCCTACCCGGCATGGTACGGGTTTACTCATCCCGCCCCGGAATTGCTCAAGCAAGCCGTATTCGGTCTCCCCGAAATCTATCGTTCCCGCATCGCTTCCGCACAAATAGTCGCCAATCCGGGATGTTTCCCCACCAGTGCTATTTTAGCCCTGGCTCCGGCTCTAAAGGCAGGCATAATAGAACCGGAAATAATCATCGACAGCAAGTCGGGAATTTCAGGGGCCGGCCGCACGCTTACACTGAGTACTCATTTTTCGGAAGTAAATGAGGATGTTTCAGCCTACGCGCTCGACGGTCACCGCCATTTACCTGAGATCACCCAGGAACTCAACCTGCTTAACCCCAATCAAGCAGTAAAAGTGACTTTTATTCCTCACCTGGTTCCCATGACCCGAGGCATCTTGACCACCATCTACTCCACTTTCAAGACCGGGAAGATCTCTCGCGGTAAAAAGAAGAAAGATGAATTGCTGACTCTTTACCGCGACTATTACAAGGAGATGCCTTTTGTCCGTGTGGTCGATTTTTCACCGCATACGAAATATACTCTCGGCAACAACAACTGCCTCATTCACCCCACGACCAACCCTGGCGGCGACAAACTCATCGTATTCAGTTGCCTGGACAATCTGGTCAAAGGTGCCGCCGGTCAAGCCGTACAGAACATGAACCTGATGCTCGGTTTCCCCGAGACGATGGGGCTGGAAGCGCCTGCTATCTTCCCCTAAAAAACCACCTTCCGACAAGCGGGTAACGGGTCGTTTTGAATTTAAATAATATTTGCTAGCGTAGTAGTTCAAGTAAATTACCCGATACACCCGTTAATAAGGTACCGTTAATTAATTTCATCCCGTAAATCATATTTGTAGGGAGATTAACGCGAGCAGAAAGTTTGACATTATAAACATAATGACCATTAACTACGCGCCTGCGTTGAATTGAGCCGTGAATGGTAAACAATTCTGCAATAACAATCTCACCTGAGAAACTAAATCGTACCCTATCACCTTTTGCGAAAGTAGTAGCCATTTTCTCCCCCAATTATTTTGTCCGCAAATTTGAAATGGGTAAAGAATGACACAAATGTGTTACAAAAACAACCCATAAAAGGATGACTATTATACACAAAAAACGGTATTATTTTATCTAAGAAGTTTGACAACCTGCAAAACATGTGCATTAATGTTATGCAAATCAAGTGGTTGGGAATGAGTTCACATGTGTAGACAGGAACGGCATTTCAGTAGCTTGCAGCCGAGAATGCTGGTCGAAACATGTAACGATTCATCCCGAAATAATAGGGCAACAAGAGTTAATAAAAACAGTAATAGCACATCCTATCAGTGTGTATCAGGATGTTCGTCATGTTGATACGCAAAATTTTTACAAGAGTCTCGTACTCCCTACGATTGGAAACACGTTAATAAAAGTATTTATCCAATATTCGAGAAAATATGGGCAAGAGAGAGGATTTGTAAAGACCGCATATGCCACCGATAATATAAAAAAAGGAGAAATATGGCTATGGGGACACAAATTCACGAACTGAACAATAATACAATCCATCTAGAAACAATAAAAAACATTAAGTCGTTTTGTCCTCTCTATATCGAGGGTTTAGACACGCTTATCTTCCAACCAGAGAATCCAGTTCCTGCTATTTCTGTGGATTGGAATGGAGATGTTATGCTTAGGATTGACCCAAAAACAAGAGAAATAGTAGGTATTGAAATAGAGGATTTTGAAGGTTATTTTGTTACTAAATATCCAGAATTCGCGCCTGTTTGGAAGCAAGTGAAAAAAGCTGTCAAGAAAAATAAGTGCGAGAATGAGGAACTTACCGCTTTTATGACCATAGTTCAAGACTTGCTACAAGACCTTATTAGTAAGCAGGGTTCTATAAAAATAATCCCGCCTTCAATGACCGGACAAAGCGCCCTCATATAATTAGCACCCTATCAAACCTGCGATTTCTTCCACAGTCCAAACATGGTCACTTATTCCAGCTGCCGTTGCAGGAGTTCTAGGATAAGGATTAGCCACGTTTTATGCGAAATTTGTAGTACATGAAGTGAAGTGCCACCGCGCATTTCAAGTTCTCAACCTTTTCTTTGTTCCAGTGTTAGCTTGGAAGCCCTTGCCACCCTTTAGGCTACCTAATCGGCCAAGAACGACAGCAGCCGGATTCTTGTTGCATCTTCTGGTTTTGGCTTGGGTTCGCCAGCAGCCTCTTCGTCAATGCCTGTGGATTTCAAATTGACCCACTACCGACAAATGTCGTAGTTTGACGTCCTGAATTTCGCTATGATAGGATATTAAATCTATTCCGGGCTGAGAGACGGATCTTTTTAGCCCGCAGCGGAGGATGTAAATGCTGGATAAGACCAAAGTAGAAGCGGCTTTAAGCAAGATTCGCCCCATGTTGCAGCGCGACGGTGGGGATGTCGAATTGGCCGGTATCACCGACAGCACGGTTAAGGTAAAATTGACCGGGGCCTGCGGCCATTGTCCCATGTCGACCATGACCCTGAAAATGGGTGTGGAGCGTTTCCTGAAACAGGAAATTCCTGAGATAAAGAGCGTCGTCGCGGAAACCCCGGCGGATGTCGCTTAAGTACCGGATACCTCGTTAAGCGAAACTAGATGCGGTATTGGACATACCAATACCGCATCTGTTTTTTATACAGGTAGTATTAGCCGACGTACCGCAGGATAAAATCCCAGCCCCAGATAAAGGCGTACACCAGGGCAATAAATTTAATGCTTTTGCCCAGCCAGCCGACAAGTAAAAACTTCCACAGCGGATATCGCAGCGCGCCGGCGACAACCCCGGCGATGTCGAACGGTACCAAGGGAACAGCGGCGAAGAGAAAAATAGTCAGGCTCCCCCACCGTTTCATCCATCCCTCAGCCCGCATGTGTATTTCGCTGCCATGCGTAAGACCGTGACCGCCAAAACCAGCCGTGTAACCGGAAATCTCTCCAAAGATACCGCCGGTTGAAGCGGCCAAAGCCACCAGGACAGGGTTTAAGGTAGCCACCAGCGGGAAAGCAACCAGTACCCCGGGAACCGGCAGAATAATGGTCGCGCTGCTCACCAGGCTGATGAGGGCGACCCCGATGTAGCCTAAACCGGCAAGCTCTTTTACCTTATCAGGATACCTCTGCGCAAAGACAAAAAGACCGACAGTAATGGCGATGGTGAAAAAGACCATGGCGAAAGCAAGAACCCGTTTCCCTGTCTGTCCCTTCTTCTCCACGCCGGGTTGATTGTTTACTGCAGTCATTCTCTACATATGCCTTGTCGCGTTCCCGACTCTCTGGTATACTTACGTGTTTGCCCCCATCGTCTAGAGGCCCAGGACGGCACCCTTTCACGGTGTTGACAGGGGTTCGAATCCCCTTGGGGGTACTTTCTAGAGTTTCTCTTTGAGCCTTCGATAAGTTTCCGCCAGGCCTTCGGATACCACCCTTATATCGCCAACTACAGGCATAAAATTCGTATCGCCCTGCCAGCGCGGCACAATATGAGTATGAAGATGGCCTTCAACACCGGCACCCGCGACCTTGCCTACGTTGATCCCCATGTTGAAACCACCGGGATTGAAGGTTTCGCGCGAAATCGTGACGAACCGCCTGACGATTTCGAAATGCTCGTGCAACTCTTCGTCGGTAAAATCATCCAGGTTGCCCAAATGCCGGTATGGAGCCACCATGAGGTGGCCCGGATTATAAGGATACATATTCAATATGACGAAGTTCTCCTTGCCCCGGTAAAGGACATAATTCCCGACATCATCCGACTCCTTCGGTTTGTCGCATAATATGCAGCCCGCCGGCTTTTTCGCCAGGATATATTCGATTCGCCATGGTGCCCAAAGCATCTTCATTAATCTTTCCTCGTTCCTGTTCAGTTGTCACCAATTATAGCATTGCCTTTCCAAGCGTCAAAGAAAGCCGCTGCAGCGGCTCACCGGCTCGGTTGTAAAAAAATCAGCCATACTTCCCAACCTGTCGTTCCGGGCTTGACCCGGAATCCAGTCTCCAAACACTTCTATTATTGCGGGTATCCCCGTTCCGGGGACGAGGAAATTATTTTTTAGGATTCAAGCCTTTAGATTAACAGAAGCCCGGTTGTAAAAAAATCAGCCATACTCTATATTTAATTTGCGTCCACATGAAAAGTGAAAACCCCTCCCGCGAGACCATAACCTTCCTCGGCACCGGCGGTGCCAGATTCATGATTATCAAGCAATTTCTCGCCTCCGGCGGCATTTGGCTGAATCTGGACGGAACGGAAATCCTGGTCGATCCCGGTCCGGGCTGCATCGTCCAATCGAACAAGAGGAAACTCCAGCCGGAGAAGCTTAGCGCGATCATCGTCTCCCACCGCCACCTCGACCATTCCGCCGACATTAACGTGATGATCGAAGCCATGACAGAGGGTGGGCAAAAAAAGAGAGGCAGGCTCTTTGCCCCGGCTGATGCTCTCGAAAAAGAACCGATCATTTTCAATTATCTGAGAGACCGGCTCGACAGCATCAATACTCTTCAGGAAGGGAAGTCGTATGCCATTGGCGACATTACTTTCAGCACGCCGCTGCGGCACGTGCACCCGGTGGAAACGTACGGAATGGTCTTCAAAACGAAAAAACATACGTTTTCGATGATCACCGACACCAGCTATTTCGAAGCCTTGATCAAGAATTATGCCGCTGAATTACTCATCATCAACATGACGTTTCTCGAGCCGCGCGTGCGCACACAGAATTCGGAACTGCCCATAGACCATCTGTCCGTTCCCGACGCAGAGCGCCTCATCCGCGAACTGAAGCCAAAGGCGGCAATCCTAACCCACTTCGGGATGACCATATGGCGGGCCAAACCGTGGGAAATCGCCGAACAATTGGCGCAAAAGACCGGTATCAGGGTCATCGCAGCGCGGGACGGGATGACGTTCGACCTCGCCGAGCTGGACGAAAAGCCGTCCTGAGAGACGTTTGACACCTTTATGCAATACCGCTAAAGGCTGGCTTCAATCCCCAGTTCCCAATCTCCAGCCGCCAGTCCCGTTTGGCCTTTTTAATTTGGTTATTGGGGTTTGTTTGGTGTTTGTATCTAGGGATTTGGTTATTCCCTCCGCTGGCTTGGTTTCTTCCCCCGATTCAGTTATTATGAACACTTGGAGAAAAAATGACCTCACTGGACAGTATTCTATATGAAGTAGCGAAACCCGCCCGATATACCGGCGGCGAGTGGAACAGCATCGTTAAAGGCTGGGATAAAATGCCGATAAAGGCGGCTCTCAGCTTTCCCGACGTCTATGAGATCGGTATGTCCAACATGGCGTTACCGATTCTTTACGACCTGCTTAACTGCCAGCCGGATGTCCTGGCGGAACGGGTCTATGCACCGTGGCCGGACATGGAAGCCGCGATGCGGAAAAAAGGGATGCCGCTGTTCAGTCTCGAGTCCAAACGACCGATAAAGGATTTCGACATTCTCGGTTTTTCGCTCGGCTACGAGTTAACTTACACCAACGTCCTCAATATGCTCGACCTCGCCCACATACCGGTCTTATCGGCGGAACGGGACGAGTCTTACCCGCTGGTGATCGCGGGGGGAACGTGTGCCTTGAATCCCGAGCCGATGGCGGATTTTATCGATGTCTTCCTTATCGGTGACGGGGAAGAAATCATCCTGGAGTTGATCGACGCTTTCCGCGAGCCGTCAACCATCCGGAAAATGCCCAGAGCTCAATTACTGCGTCGGTTAGCCGCGATCCCCGGCTGTTATGTCCCGGCATTTTATAAAGTATCTTACCGCTCCGACGGCATGATCGGCAGCATTTCCCCGACAATAGCGGAAGCGAAACCCTCGATCACGCGCCGCATCGTGGCCAAACTGCCGCCGCCGGTGATTAACCCGGTGGTGCCGTTCCTCGAAACGGTACATGACCGCGGTGCCATCGAAATACAACGCGGTTGCAGCCACGGATGCCGCTTTTGCCAGGCGGGAATCATCTACCGCCCTCTACGGGTACGCCCGCAGGAAGAGATCATCGATGCGGCCGGGGAATTGGTCAGTAACTGCGGCTATAACGAGCTATCCCTGGTTTCACTGAGTACCAGCGACTATCCCGACATTAATGGGTTGGTCCTCCAGCTCACCCAACGCTACCCCGACCTGTCCTTATCTTTACCCAGCCTGCATATCGACAACTCTTCTGTCGCGCTGATGAGCAGCCTGCCCCGCCGCAGCAAGACCGGCCTTACCTTCGCCCCGGAAGCAGGCAGCGAAAGGATGAGGTTGAATATTAATAAGGATGTCACAGAAGAGACGCTGCTGGAAACCGCGGCGGCTGCCTTCGGAAAAGGCTGGAACGGGCTTAAATTGTATTTCCTGATCGGTTTGCCGGACGAAAGTACGGCTGACGTCGAGGATATCGTTAAACTGACCGATAAAGTGCGGGCGGTAGGAATTAAAATACGAGGCAGGCCGCCGATAATCCGCATAACCATTTCGACGTTTGTCCCCAAGCCGCACACCCCGTTCCAATGGGTTGCCCAGGAAAGCGAGGCGGCACTTAACGCCAAACAGGAATTATTGAGGCAGGGCTTCCGGCATAAAGACGTCAAAATATCATGGCAGACCCCGAATATAAGCCGCCTTGAAGCTGTAATGTCCCGCGGCGATCGGAGGCTTGGCAAGGCCATTCTCGGGGCATGGCGCATGGGTTCCTGCTTCGACTCGTGGAGCGAACACCTGAAATTAGAAAACTGGCAGAAATCCTTTGAAGCCGCCGGTATTGAACCGGATTTCTATGCCAAACGTTCCCGGCAACTCGACGAGATATTGCCCTGGTCGCACATCGACAGCGGCGTATCGGCTGCTTTCCTGAAACGCGAATACCAGCGCTCCCTCACCGGAAAAGCAACCGGAGACTGCCGGACGGCAACGTGCAATGTTTGCGGGCTGGAACGCCTGCAACCGGTATGCCGCGAAAAGCTGGAGCGAGGTTTACCCGGTTAGTCGAATGCCGTGATAGCGACGACCTTGTCGCCGGGATCCAGCCGCATCAAGCGGACGCCCTGAGCAATCCTCTTCCGGACGGCGATACCCTGGTGCGGATCTTTCTCCTTGACCGGGGTCCGTATGATAATACCTTCCGAGGAAATTATCATCACCTGCTGTGTCAGCGAGACCACCCTGGCGGCTGCCACATCTCCCGTTTTGGTGGTTATCTGGAAGGTCATGACGCCTCTACCGGAACGCCGCTGGCTGCGATATTGCGGTATTGGGGTCAGTTTGCCGTAGCCGTTAACGCTAACGATCAGGACAAAACCCTCCGGGTCAGCAACACCCATGCTCATCAGGCGGTCGCCCTCAATAAGACGTACGCCTCTGACGCCGCCCGCGGTCCTTGACCGGGCCGGCAAACTGGAAACGGTAAACCTTATGGACTGGCCTTTTTCGGTTACCAGTATTATCTCATCCTCATTTTTCGCAACACGGATCGCGACCAGGTCGTCGCCTTCCTCAACGTCCATCGCGATCAGCCCGTTGCTGCGCACCTTGGCAAAGTGATCCAGCGACGATTTCTTTATCTCGCCGCGGTTAGTCGCCATCAACAGGAAAACCTCGGGTTTGTATTCGGTCACGGTCACGATGTCCATGACCCGTTCGTTCTCAGCGATAGGGAACAGGTTGATAACTGAAGTCCCTTTGGTGGCGCGAGAACCGGTTTCCGGAACTTCGTAACACTTCAGGTGGAAGACTTTGCCTCGGTTGGTGAAGAAGAGCAAATGGTCGTGGGTGTCGGCGACCGTCAAAAGTCTGACGGCGTCATCCTCCCGGGTAACCATGCCGACAATGCCCTTACCGCCGCGGTGCTGAATCGCAAAAAGCTGCGAGGGCACTCTCTTGACGAAGCCCCGCTGGCTGAGCGTAACGACCACCCTCTGGTGGGGAATGAGGTCTTCCACGTTAAACTCGGACTCTTCTTCGAAAGTGATCTCGGTCCGTCGCTCGTCGGCGTATTTTTTCCGTAGCTCGAGGACCTCGTCCTTGATCACCTTCATCATTTTCTTCGCGTCGGCAAGCAAAGATTCGAGGTAAGCAATTGTTTTCAGAACTTCGTTGTATTCATCGAAGATCTTGTTACGTTCGAGATTAGCCAGTCGCCGCAACTGCATATCGAGGATAGCCTGAGCCTGCAATTGCGAAAGATTGAATTTCGACATCAGGTCCTGGCGCGCGACGTCGGCGTTGTCCGCCTGGCGAATGGTTTTGATCACTTCGTCAATGTGGTCGATGGCGATCTTCAGGCCTTCGAGGATATGTGCCCGCGCCTGTGCTCCCTTCAGGTCGAACTGGGTGCGCCGGGTGACTACTTCGCGTCGGAAATCAATATAATACTGAAGTGCTTCCTTTAGACTGATCACACGGGGTTGTCCGTCAACTAGCGCCAGCATGTTAACGTTAAAGGCCGACCGCATGTCCGTATGTTTGTAGAGGTTATTCAGGACCTGCTGCGGCTGAGCTTCCCGCTTAAGGTCGATGACGACACGCATCCCGTGCCGGTCTGATTCATCTCTGACTTCACTTATACCGGCGATGCGTTTTTCTTGTGCCAGTTCCGCGATTCTCTGTACCAGACTCGCCTTGTTGGTTTGGAAGGGCAATTCAGTTACAATGATTTGCCGGCGTGATCCTTCTCCGGCTTCTATTATCTCAGTTCTGGCTCTCACTACGATACGCCCGCGGCCGGTGGCATATGCACTCTTGATACCCTCTGTGCCAACCACAATGCCGGCCGTCGGGAAATCCGGCCCTTTGACATGCTGCATTAAGATATCGATGGCAACCGAGGGATCGTCGATAAGAAGGACGATGGCGTCGCATATTTCGCCAAGATTGTGAGGCGGGATATTCGTCGCCATACCGACAGCAATGCCGGCGCTTCCGTTGACCAGAAGATTGGGTAATCGCGAGGGCAATACTGATGGTTCTTGAAGGCTTGAATCGAAATTAGGCACAAAGTTGACAGTATTTTTATCTATATCGGCCAGCATTTGCTCGGCGATTGCTGTCAAGCGTGCCTCGGTATAACGCATAGCTGCCGGCGGGTCGTCATCAACACTGCCGAAGTTGCCCTGTCCGTCAACGAGCATATAGCGCAGCGAGAAATCCTGCGCCATACGCACCATTGAGTCATAAACCGATACGTCGCCGTGAGGATGATATTTACCGAGAACTTCGCCGACGATCCTGGCGCTCTTTTTGTAGGACGAGGCATGGGTAATGCCCATGTCGTTCATGGCGTACAGGATGCGCCGCTGTACCGGCTTTAAGCCGTCGCGGACGTCGGGCAAGGCACGGGAAACGATGACGCTCATGGCGTAGTCCAGGTAGGAACTACGCATCTCGTTCTCGATATTGACTGGATTTACTTTACCCAGAACCATTTTAATCGCTCCCTCAGGCCTGTCCTTTAATCTCCTCTCCCTTGAGGGGAGAGGACTAGGTGAGGGTGAAATGGACTTTTAATCACCCACACACGCTCGAATCAGTTTCGTTTATTCTAGTTTATTCAGCCGCGATTGGCAAGCGATTGTAAGCTTGAGAGTTCGAATCATCTGCGGTGGTAGCTACATCGCAAAGCATTACACCAAATTCACTAATCAAATATTTTCACATGAGCAATCTTTGTATCCTATTTTCGATACTAGACTTTATTGTTGCGTTTTTTCCGATTCTACTTATTTAACGACCATGTGTTCCGTGTCAATTACTTCCAGCCACAATACAGCGGAACCTCCCGGAGCGGATTTCGAAGGTTCGTAATCGACAACTCCAAGACGGACCTTCTGTCCGTAGCTCGGCCACGCTAAGGTGGGCGGGGTGCCTTGGTCGTGC
>JAUSGV010000181.1 GCA_030648675.1 Dehalococcoidales bacterium | reverse complement strand
TTCGTCTAACGGGACCCTGATCCTGATCGTTATCGGGGCAATTATTGTGCTCGGTGCAGTATTGTTCTTCCTGCCGCAATTCAGATCAAAGCCGCAACGCGGAGGTTCGCGCTCGCAACGGCGCCAGGCAGAGCGCGAAGTACGGAAAGGGCAAGCTAAGAGTAAATTCTGCCGCTATTGCGGAAAACCGGTGCAGGATTCCGACCGGTTTTGTCCATCATGCGGAAAGCCGCTTTAGTAAATTCGCCGCGGTAATTTCCCCTATATACTACGTTTTCCCCGTGTTTTACCCGCCTGTTTCCAATTCTCCGGTTTTATACATAATTAAGTTTATGAGCCGTGCGAATTGGGTCAGACGTTCCTATTCCATCATATCCGGCTGAATCCTGGCTGGTATCCAGCCGTACTTCTATTTGCCTGGATCCTGGTGACCATACATTTTCATAACATTTGGCACGAAAACCTTTTCCGTAACATATAATGAAACCAGGAGGTGGGAAATGGCCAAAGCATTCTGGAAAGGAGCCATCAGCTTCGGTATGGTGACCATCCCGGTCAAAATGTATGTTGCCGCCACCAGTCACGGGATCAGCTTTCATCTGCTGCATAAAAAGTGCCTGACGAGACCGAAGCAGGTTCTTCATTGCGACGAAGACAATGAATACTTCAGTATTAAGGATACAGTGAGAGGTTACGAATACAGCAAAGGCCGATACGCTGTTTTAAAAGACAGCGATTTCGAAAAAGTACCGGTCAGGACCACCCACGTAATTGACATCCTGGGTTTTATAAAGGAAGCGGAGATCGACCCGTCTTACTTCTACGGCACTCATTATCTCGAACCGGAGGAATTAGCCGTAAAACCTTACTGCCTTTTACGAGAGACATTACGCAAATCAGGGCGCGCCGGTATCGCCAAAATATCGTTTCAGAGGCGCGAACATCTCGTCTGCCTCCGCCCGCTCGATGACCTGCTCGCACTGAATACTGTCCATTACCAGGACGAAGTATTATCTCCATCCAAAATCGAAGTCCCTAAAGTTGACATAACCGCAGCGGAACTTAAAGTTGCCCAATCGCTCGTCGACGTCATGACTACCACTTTCCAACCCGATAAATACAAGGATAACTACCGTATCGCGCTGGAAAAAATCATTGCCGCGAAGATTCAAGGGGCAGAAGTCAAAGCAATTCCGGAACCAAAAGTAAAAGAAATACCCGACCTGATGGCAGCACTGCGGGCCAGCATCGCGGCCGCCGGCAAAGAAGTCGCGACGGCCAGAAAATAGGCCGGCTACAAAACCAGTCCTCCGTTATCACTGCCTAGCAGGCGGCTGAATTGCCGGGCATTCCTTACCGGATAGTCGGCATATTTGTTCTTGAAAATAATATGCAATTCATCCGCCTCTTTAGCCATTTCGCGGATCTTCGGTAACCATTCCGACAATTCATCCCGTTTGTATAGATACCGGAATTTTTCTTCGGTACCGGCGGTTTTTGACTCCCATGCCCCGGCGTTACGTCCCTGAAATCTAACGATACCGAGGCGGGAAGTAACGCCGGCCAGCGGCGGAATGCTCGAGCAAAACCCTGCGGCTCGTCGACACACACCAGGGCAATATCCCGCTCTTTCAAAAAACGCATCGCGTGTGCTCTGTTCTCTTCGTTCAACCAGGCGTCAAAGCGAAATTCTACGGCAAGTTGAAATTGCCGCAGCATCTGTTTGACGTGAGAGATATAGTCGAAACTATCTTTCCCGGGGTGAAACCAGGGTGGAAATTGAAACATAACCGCCCCGAACTTTCCCGCTGCCCGGATGGCTTCTACCGACCTGGCAAAACCCGACCAGAGGCTGTCAGCTGCTTTTTCCGGTAGATGATGCCAGTAGATATTGCCCTTAGCGTGTATCTCAGGCCCGAATTCTTCCTTTATGGCTCTGGGTAAAGACGTTAAAAGTGTCGGGTGCTGGGTAAAAAGACTGAAAGCTTTCACATCGAACACAAACCCGTCCGGTACGTTGTTCAGCCAATAATCCAATTCCCGATTCATGGGAAAATGATGATAACTTGAATCAATCTCAGCTACAGGAAACTTCCGGCTGTAATAGTGCAGCCGTTCCGCAGGAGTTTTTACCACATCGGGATAGAATTTACTCTCGACGAGCCCCCTGTCTGCCCATGAAGAAATCCCGATAAGTACCTTTGCCATTGGTTTTCCTCAATTTCTATTATAGCTTTCGCTCCTTTATGAAAGCTATAATATTTCTAGACATGCCAAACGAATACGAAGAAAAACGAGATTTTCTTGTTTCACCCGAACCGTCATTCAAGATCAGAACGGCCGGGCACAGGATTCCTATATTCGTCGTGCAAAAGCACGCGGCACGAAGGCTTCACTACGATTTGAGACTCGAGCTTGACGGCGTATTGAAATCGTGGGCTGTGCCAGCCGGTCCGTCTCTCAATCCGGATATCAAACGCCTCGCCGTCATGGTTGAAGACCACCCGATCGATTATGCGTCATTCGAAGGTGTTATTCCTCAAGGAGAGTACGGCGCCGGACATGTTATTGTTTGGGATAACGGTGATTATTCTCCTGATAACGAGGGCAGCGTATATTTTAACGACCGGGACAAAGCCCGGGAGTTGGTTAGACAGGGAACCGAAAAGGGTAAGTTGTCATTCATCCTGCGCGGCCATAAACTGAAGGGCTCATGGTCTCTGGTCAGGATGAAGCGCGGGGGAAACAACTGGCTTTTCTTCAAACACAAGGATGAATTTGCCGACTCGAAAAAAGACGTTCTGGATGACGGCAGATCGGTCGTTTCCGGACGGGACGTGACCGAGGTCGAAGCAAACTCAATAATCACCTCATCAGACATTCCGGTAGAGAACGAAGGCTCCTCCAATTCGCCTTTCCCCCGAAAGGTCCAACCTATGCAAGCCGGTTCCGCCGAAAAACCTTTTTCCAACCGGGATTGGTATTTCGAACCGAAATTGGACGGGTACCGGATAATCGCCGCATTAGATAAAGGAAAAGTCCGCCTGCTATCACGAAACGGGCTTGATGTCACCGATAAATACGTCGCCGTCACCGACAGTCTAAAAAAACTGCCCGCCAGTCAGGTAATCCTGGACGGCGAAATGATAGCTCTGGACGAACAGGGTAAATCCTGTTTTCAATGCCTGCAGGGATTTCTCGAAAAAACCGGGGGGAAAGATACGAGGTTTAAAGCCGCTGCCATTATCTACTACGTGTTCGACATATTATTTCTCGATGGCCGCAGCTTGTTCGAAGTACCTCTGGTACAAAGGAAGGTTTTGCTCGAACAGGTGCTCACATCCTCGCCGGCTGTCCGCCTTCTGGAGCATTTTGAAGGCGACGGGGAGGCAATATTCCGCGGCGCAGTCGAAGCCGGATTGGAAGGCATCGTCGCTAAACGAAAGGACAGCCGGTACGTTCCGGGAGAACGTTCGGCCGATTGGTTAAAGATAAAAGCTACCCGAACCGACGAATTCATCATCGGCGGCTACACTCTCGGCACAGGGAACCGTTCCACCACATTCGGTGCCCTTTTGCTCGGCTACTACGATGACCATAAACGTCTCATTTCAGCCGGGCACGTCGGCACCGGCTTCGATCAGACCCTTCTCGAATACATGAAAAAACGGCTGGACGCCATAAAAACGGGTAAGTCTCCGTTTTCCGACAAGCCGGATTTGAATGCTCCGACTACCTGGGTCAAACCTGAAATCGTCGTCGAAGTGAAATTCTCCGAATGGACGAGAGACGGAAAACTTCGGGCTCCGGTATTTTTGCGCGTGCGGGACGATAAGCCGCCGAAGCAAGTCAGACCGCAAGACGTACGCGCAGACCCTGTATCGAGTACCGCAGAACAGGAATCAAAACCGGAAGGGCAAGACCCGACCGTTTCTCATATCTTGAAACAGTTGGAAAACCCTAAGGACAGGTTCGTTCTTGAATTCGGGAAGGATCGACTTGAACTTAGCAATCTGGATAAAGAATTATGGCCCGGCTCGAACGGACAGCCGGGATTAACCAAAAGGGATCTCATCGTCTATCTAACCAGGGTCTCTCCCGCGTTTCTGTTCCATCTGAAAGACCGCCCCATCACCTTGAGCCGTTATCCTGACGGTATTTCCGGCGAGCACTTTTTCCAAAAACACTGGAACAATCCAATCCCGGAGTTCGTGTTTACCATTCCCCTTTCGGAAGAAAGCAAAAAACACCGTCAGTATATGGTGTGCAATAACCTTCCCACATTGCTCTGGCTGGGTCAAATCGCCGACCTCGAGTTGCACACCTGGTTTTCCCGCATCGACCCGCTTCCGGAAATGGAAGTCCCGGCGGAAAAAGCTGCTGAAATCGACAGGATAGATTATGTAAGTCGATACCCTGATTTCATTATCTTCGATCTGGACCCCTACGTTTATTCCGGGGCGGAAGCACGCGGCGACGAACCGGAATTAAGCCGCAAAGGTTTTGCTCTGACCTGCGAGATTGCCCTGCGGTTGAAGGAAACCCTGGACGGGCTTTCTTTAGCCTCGTTCGTCAAAACCTCCGGACGTACCGGATTACATGTCTACGTCCCCATCCTGCGCCAGTTCGATTTTCACGCCGCTCATTCGGCTGCAAAAACTGTATGCGTCTACCTGGAGAAACGCTATCCGAAATTAGTAACCATTGATTGGGCAGTTGAAAAGCGTTCCGGAAAGGTATTCCTCGATTACAATCAGAACGTACGCGGCAAAACCCTGGCTTCAGTCTATTCGCCCCGGCCCTCGCCCGAAGCGGCTGTATCAACGCCAGTAAGCTGGGAGGAACTGGATAAGATATATCCCCCCGATTTTACTATCCTGAATGTTCCCGACCGCCTGGCAAAAACCGGCGATCTCTGGAGCAACATCCTTAGTGAAAAACACGATTTGAAAGAACTACTAAAGCTGGGGTGATGCAAGGTTTATACGCCGCTATTGGCACCGGGATACGCTCCTGAAACGGCACAATAAAAAAGCACAACCTTGAGGCTGTGCTTTTTTAACCATTCCCAATTAATGCTTCAGGTCTTACTAACCTTTTCCTCTTCCTTTTTTGCGGTCGGGTGTCTTTTTTCTGTATCCGCGGCATTCAGCGGCTCGACCGCCGGAACCTTGGCATCGAAGACACTAATGACTTCCTTGAAGTTCCAGAACCATTGCTTGCATTTTTCGAAATCAGCTTTGGACAAGGGTTTCATAGCTTCGCAGTGCAAAGGAGTGCTCAGTTGAATCTGATCGGGGATGATCAACCTGGCTTTGTATTGCAGGTCGCCTATTTCACCTTTATTTAGGTCGTTTAACATCATGCTTATTGAAAGCTTCCCTTTATACTCCAAGCGGAACAACTGCCATTGCTGCATCATTTTGCCGAGAGAGAATACTCCTGATGGACGGTTTATGGCATTTAACGACTTGTCGTCAAAAGCGTCGAGCTTGAGAACTACCATGTCGGCCAGCGACAAGGCTTTACGAACTTCCTTATGCTTAATAAAGCTACCGTTAGTCATAACCGCGACCGGTAGACCAAGAACCGATTTTACCAAGGTGATGGCCTCGCCGAGGTTTGAGGCGAGAGTAGGCTCACCCATACCGGCAAAAACCACCCAGTCGGCGGAAATTCCTTTTACCGCGTTGATGTCGTCAAAAAGCTTTGACACGCTGACAAACTCTTTTCTTTCGGTTTGCACTTTGCCCGGTCTGGGGAACCGGCAATAAACACAATCAAAATTACAGGTCCTTTCCTCGGTGCATAGCATGTCTATACCGAGCGAACGACCGAACCGCCACGAACCGATAGGCCCGTAAACACAGGACATAGCTGGTTTCTTTTCCTCGATCTTCGGAGCTTCCGGTTTTGCTACTGCTGCCGGAGCCGTATTCAATGGGGTTTTTGCTTCTACCGCAGGTTTTACTTCGGCTGCTGGAGCCTTTACGTCTGCGACTGGTTCGGTTTCCTTTTCCGCCGGTTTAGGCGTTTCTTTTGCCTCACCGGCTGGTTTTTTTGCGTTACTGTCTTTATTCTTATTAAAATCGAAAATACCCATTGCCTGTTATCCCTTCCCTCTCCTGTCTTTCTTATGCTACCGCCGCGTGACTGCATGGCTGTAGTTCGATATCAA